>DATFNI010000053.1:0-7624 GCA_035266485.1 Balneolales bacterium | reverse complement strand
CTGAAAAACAATCTCCTTGAACCCACCTTTGGGGGCTTCACTCAGCGAGAGCAGTTCCAGCTTCCATCCCTGTTCGTCTGCGTAGCGCCGGTACATCTCAAACAGATCGCCGGCAAAGATAGCGGCCTCGTCCCCACCTGTCCCTGCCCGTATTTCTACAATAGCGTTTCGGGAGTCTTCAGGATCTTTTGGAACCAGCTTAATCTTGATCTCTTCTTGAAGCTGTTCCATCCTCTCTTTCAATTCGTTATTCTCCTCGCGTGCCATCTCAGCCAGCTCGGAACCGGGATCAAGAGCAATCAACTCCTTATTATCCCCCAGATTCTTCTTCAGCTTCTGCCATTGCCCGTAATCTTCCACTAACACAGCCAGCGTGCTGTGCTCTTTGCTGAGTTCGGCATAACGCGACGGATTATCATAAATATCGGGATCACTCAGGATGTTGTTCAACTCCCGGTAACGCTCATCAATCCGTTGCAGTCTGTCTTCAATATTCATTTCAATGGTGCGCGTGATTTTGGTATTTTCTCAACGCTAAAGATAGCAATTTTTATGCGAATCGGTGCATTCTAGGGATATACCATAAAAATGAAATGTGATTTAAGAACAAGGATTAACGATCTTTGATTTAAGATAACACCGGTCATCCTTTGGTCACACAATGGCCATTCGATTGTCATTCAATAGCCAGGTACTCACATAGTTACAATTGAATGACAATCGAATGACCACTGCATGACTACTGAATAACCTGCTCGATTGTTCCTGTCAGAGAATAAATAAACGTATTTATGCCACAATCTATTGACCAAATATTACGATCAGAATTTCGTCTTGGCTTCCTGGGAGGAGGTCAGCTTGCCCGCATGTCTGCCGTTGAAGCGTTCCGCTTCGGCATGCAGATAGCCGTGTTTGCCACATCCAAAGATCCGGAACCTGTCGAGTTGATGACACCCCATACCACAAACGGCAGTTTCGATGATACAGAGGCTCTTACCCGTTTTGCGGAGTCCTGCCAGGTGGTAACACTCGAGAATGAATTCATCGACTCAGATATCCTGGAAGTGGTGGCAGCTAAATCCGGTACACCTATGTATCCCTCACCGGAGACATTCAAACTAATTGAGAACAAGTTTATTGAGAAGGAAACCTTCCGCAAAGCCGGGATACCGGTTTGTCCTTACACCCTTGTCCACTCACGGGAAGAACTGGTAGCTTTTGGTAACGAACGCGGCTGGCCGTATCTCTTAAAGTCATCCAAGGGCGGATACGACGGATACGGCAACGCTACCGTGGGAAATATCGATCAGGCAGAGAAAGCATTTAAAAAACTGGGCGGGGAAAAAGGTCATGATATCCTTGCAGAGGCATTTGTACCGTTTCGCAAGGAACTGGCGGTGCAGGTCGCACGAAATCACCTGGGTGTTAAAGCATATCCCTGCTGCGAGACAATCCAGGAAAACCATATTTGCACAGCCGTGCTCTCCCCGGCAGATATAGCTCCCGGTCTGCAGGAAAAGGCCCAGGAGATGGCCATTGCAGCTACGGAAGCAATTGATGGGGTCGGACTCTTCGCCTATGAATTTTTCCTGACGAAAGATGACCAGATCCTGCTCAACGAGTCGGCGCCGCGGCCCCATAACTCGGGCCACTACACCATCGAAGGTACCGTCACCTCGCAGTTTGAGAATCATGTGCGTGCTGTGACCGGTCTTCCGCTCGGCGACACCAGTCTGAGACGTCCCGCAGCAGTTATGATCAATTTGCTGGGAACACACGACCGGATCGCTCAGGTTGAGAATGCAAAAGAAGTTCTGGATTCTGCCGACGCGCATCTGCATATTTACGGCAAGCTGAAGAGTCGCCCGGGAAGAAAGATGGGACACATGACCTTGCTGGGAGACAATCTTGATCAGACGTATAAAGAAGCAGTAAGATTAACACAAAATATTCAGATCTGATGGCACAGAACCAACCGGAAGTAGGCATCGTAATGGGCAGCGACTCCGACTGGCCAACCATGAAAGCAGCCGCAGAAATTTGCGAACAGTTTGATGTTCCGTACGAAGCCAAAGTGGTATCGGCCCACCGCACACCCGACGATATGGCTGATTACGGTAAGCAGGCACGATCCCGCGGGATCAAAGTGATCATCGCCGGTGCCGGGGGGGCCGCGCATCTTCCCGGAATGCTGGCAGCGCATACGACATTGCCGGTCATCGGGGTGCCTGTGGCCAGCCGTCATCTCAACGGCGTCGACAGCCTCTACTCCATCGTTCAGATGCCAAAAGGGGTCCCGGTTGCCACCGTAGCCATCGGCAATGCTATGAATGCCGGGCTGCTGGCCGTTCGCATTCTCGCTACAACTGATCAGCGCCTTGCGGATGCGCTAAAAGCGTATCACGAAAAGATACGGGATGAGTCGAGGGAGAAGACTAAGAATTTGAAGTGAGAATGTGAATCAACTCTTCAATAGTTTCAAAACTTTTGGAGAGTTCGTACAAATAATTCACCTAATTCTATATTCTCCGACTTTCTGATTAAAAGAAATCCCTGCCTTTAAAGACTAATCATGGAATGATAACGGCATTATTCTATCTTATAGAAGGCACTGCAAAACCAGGGATTTTGTTCAGGATCAATGCCTGAGCCACTTCGAAACCACAGCATCCCGAAAGCGTTCGGGATTCGAGGATTTCGAAGGGGCGAAAATGCAGATATTAGGCAAAAGAACGGTTTTGCAAAGCCTTCTTATAAAGCGAAACGCAATACAACGAATACTTCCCAGTGTGTTATCCCATGAAGATCAATCGCAAAATCTTGCTTTCCGGTTTGGTTTTACTGGTTTGTGGACTCTGTTCGGTCTCCGCATACGCAGGTCCCCCTTTCCGTACCGATGACCCGGACCTACTGCCCTATCTGGGTGGCGAGGCCTACATTTTTTCATCCGGTACATTCGATAATAGCGGAGTCGGCGGAGTAGGTCCTGCCATTGAGTTCAATTACGAATTTTTAAGAAAGGGCTTCTTCCACCTCGTTCTGCCCCTTGCCTTTAACGATCCCCGCCATTCGACTTCTTATTTCGGTGCCGGAGACATCGAGCTGGGATTCAAATATCAGTTTACAGGTCAGAAAGGATGGTTCCCCGCCATTGCGACCTTCCCCCTTATGGAAGTTCCGACTGGCAGGGTTTCAGAAGGGCTCGGTAATGGCAAGCCCCAGTATTTTATTCCCATTTGGCTGGAAGAGAATATTGGAAAGTGGACTGTTTACGGAGGCGGCGGGTACTGGTTTAACGGGGGTCCCGGGAACAAAAATTTTGACTTCACCGGCATCCTGGTCCAGTATAATTTTACAGACGACTTTTTCCTTGGTGCGGAATTATTTCATCACACCCCTTCGGCACTGAACGGAATTAACCGTACCGGAATTCACCTGGGCGGCGGAATTCCTCTCTATAAAAATCTGCAACTGCTTTTCTCCGGAGACCTCGGAAACGGCATCACCTCTTACAAACATTACTCCTATTATCTCGGGCTTCATTACGTTTTCGGGTAGAGCGGATTCAACGACGCAACGGGACGGAACCCATGCTGCGAGGGTAAACGTAAGAGACAAAGCCCAACTAATCCACAATGAAGATGTCATCCTGATGTTGGTCCGACCTTCGGACCGACGTAGGATCTCGTGTTTACTGGAAACGATCGCCATATGGATCAACGAGATTCTACTTTCTCCGGCAAGCCGGATAAAATCAGAATGACAACGTGCCCCTCAGTCAGCTAAACACTTCCTTGATCCTCGAGAAGAAATCCTTCTTCTGTCCGTCTTTGTTAAACGGACTCATGTGTTCTGAATCGCGCAGCTTCTCAAACATGGCACGTTCTTCGTCGCTGATTTTCGTAGGCATATAAACGCCGATACGCACGTATTGGTCCCCAGGCTGGTTGGTATTCAGTGCGATAATCCCGCGGCCTCTCATGCGCAGAAGCTTCCCGGGTTGGGTTCCCGGCTCAATTTTGAGTTTCGCCTTGCCTTTTAGCGTCGGGACTTCCACCTCAGTCCCAAGTACGGCATCAGGAATGCTCAGATGAAGATCGTAGTAGATGTCATTCTCATCGCGTGTGAAACGACCATCTTCCTTTTCTTCAATCAACACGATCAGATCACCGGCCGCTCCCCCGCGCGCACCGGCATTCCCCTGGCCGCGAAGCGAGATATAATTTCCTTCATTAACACCGGACGGGATCTTAACCTTGACGGTTTCCTCGCCTTTTACGCGTCCCTCACCATTACAATTAGAACATTTGTTTTTTATGATGCGGCCTTCGCCATGGCAGTTGGGACATGGCTGGACGTTCACAAACTGGCCGAACATAGTCCGCGATACCTGGCGAATTTCACCGGTTCCGTTACAGGTCGGACACATCATGAAATCATCATCCGTCTCCGCACCCGTACCATGACAATGTTCACAGGTGATATATTTCTTCACCTTCAGTTTCTTTTCGGCACCGAACGCCACTTCATCGAGGTCAAGCTTCAGTCGAATCTTGAGATCATCGCCGGGGATACCTGCCGACCGGCGACGCGTACGGGTCCTGGTGCCGCCACCGAAAATATCCCCGCCAAAAATGTCCGCTCCAAAAATATCACTGAACTGGCTGAAAATGTCATTGATGTTGACGTTATGGAAGTCGGGTTCGTGGAAACCGCCCGAATTCATGCCGGCATGACCGAACTGATCGTAACGAGCCTTCTTATTAGGATCTTTGAGGACATCAAAAGCCTCGGCTGCTTCTTTAAATTTCTCTTCCGCATCGGGGTCACCGCTGTTACGATCAGGATGAAACTTCATCGCTTTCTTGCGATACGCCTTCTTTATCTCGTCCTGGCTCGCATCTTTGCTGACACCGAGTACCTCGTAATAATCTCTTTTGGCCATAATTCTCCTGTTATTCGCTCACAATGACTTTTGCATGGCGGATGATCCGGTCATTTATCTTATAGCCGGGTTCAAGCACCTGCAAAACGGTGTTACTTTCTACATCATTGTCGGGCGCAGGTTGTTTGATCATGGCATCATGCAGGTTAACATCAAAAGGTACGTTCACCTGGTTGATGGGTTCCACGCCATATTTCTGCAGAACCTGGCTGAATTTATCAGCCACCATATGGACACCTTCAAGAAACTTATCATCCAATGCTGTCTTGTCTGCAGCTTCCAGAGTCCGCCGAAGATCGTCATTTATCGGCAGGAATTCGCGCAATGCCTCAATTTTGGCATCATCGAACAGTTGTACCCGTTCTCTGGAAACCCGTTTCTTCATATTTTCGAACTCGGCCACCTTGCGCAGGAGCCTGTCTTTCGTATCAGCCAGATCCCGTGCCAGGGTCTCTATTTCCTGGTCTTTCTCTTTCAGCGATTCTTCAAAAGCCTGCTCTTCTGCACTTTCTCCAACGGATTGGCCTTCAGTATCCGGTTGTTCCATCAAATCCTTCAATTTTTCTTCCTTATTACTGTTGTCGTTATCACTTTTCTGGAAAGTATCCACTTTAACTGTATCCTTTTTTCCTGATTCTTTCTTTTCCATAACTGTTCCCTCTCACCTTCATTGATTGATTATGAAGTTGTATGTGATTGAAAACGATTGGCAAATTGATCGATAAGGTTTATCAGACGGGGGTAATTCATTCTAGTCGGTCCAACCAGCCCTATGGTACCGGTGACGTTCCCGATTGCGTAATTTGCTGAGACAACGCTGCAGTGTTCTATTTGTTGTATTTTGTTTTCCTTGCCGATACGCACATTTACTTCGTTACTTCTTGCTGCGCCATCAAATAGATGAATGATCAGATCATCATCCTCCACAAATTCAATGATGCTTTTCAGGTTATTCAGGTCATTGAATTCCGGTTGCATAGCAATATATTCCACCCCCCCAAAGTGAAACCGGCGAAACTGCTTATCCTCAAAAAGATCATCTGCGGAATCGATAAAAATACGAATGAGTCCCGTCTTATCTTTTTCCCGTGCATCTGCCAGAGCCTCGTCTATATGTTTGGTTATCTCAGAAAGACTGAGTCCCGACAACCGCTCATTGAGCACCCTGGCAATATTGTCAAGCTCATCCGGATGAAGTCCTGATTCAACTTCCATCGTCACGGTCTTTGCCAGCCCGCTTTCGATGGTCAACACAATCAGCAGCCGGGTCGAACTCAAATCAATCAATTCAATCTTTTTGAGAATGGCATTGGCAAACTGGGGAGTAAGAACGACAACCAGAAGGTTTGTCAGACGCGACAACATACGGGTAGCGCCCTGCACCGCTTCATTCAGGTTCGGAGTAAGCGTTTGCTCCCACGCCTGCAATGCCGCCCAGTCACTTTTCGAGAGTTGGGAAATCCTCATCAGCGAATTGACGTACAGCCGGTATCCCTTTTCGGTTGGAATACGCCCCGAAGAGGTATGCTGATGATCCAGATACCCCTTCTTTTCCAGGCTGTTCATCACGTTGCGAACGGTTGCTGAACTTATATTCAAATGATGTTTTTCAACCAGTTTTCTCGAAGCAATCGGATTCGCCGTTATGATGAAATTCCTGATTACATATTCCAGGATCTCCCTTTCCCTATGTTCCAAATGGTCGCTATCGTTCAAATCCATGTGCCAGCAAATGAATTCCTTTTAAACCTTAAATATAGGTTAATTTTACCACTTCATGAAGTGGCCTTGCCAATCCACATAACGAACCGGGACCCCTGTTATGATAAGTCTTTTATTACAGTTAGTCGGTTCCGTGCCGTTTACTAAAATTACTTTTCCGGATCCTCACAGAAAATTTCAATCATATTTCCATCAGGATCTGAAATAAACACGAACCGCCCGTTCTTTCTGTTCGCAGGTCCGCTCAAAATGGTTACTTCGTTTTCTTTCAGATACTGGGTCATCGCATTGACATCGTCGGGCGAATCAACAAAAAAACCGAAATGATCCACCCGGTAGTCACGGGAATCCCTGTCGTAGCTCGTTTCAGCCTCAACAATCACCAGGGAATCACCGCCAATGCGATAGACTGCCATACTTCGTCCCATTTTTTTCTGCAGCTTGAAACCCAGAATCTTTCCGTAAAAATGCTGGGAACGATCTATGTCATTGACTCTGAGTGTAATATGATTGATTCCTGAGGGATTAAATGTTTTCATAGATGATATTCTGATGAATAAATAAAATAATGAACATCAAACATTGAATTTATAATAATAAAGTGCGAAACAATTCATGCGTTAAAAAAACTTCGACCTTCATCATTCAACATTCAATATTCAATTTCCAGGAGTTTCGAACTCCCGGGGATTATACTATTTTTCCGCTTTATTTTCTCCTTTAACTAGAATATCCATATCGTATTGTGTCAACTCTTTTTATCGTAGCAACTCCAATTGGCAATTTGGGTGATATGTCCGAACGAGCCGTACAGACCCTCAAAGATGTCTCATGGATAGCTTGTGAGGATACCCGTACGTCATCGGTGCTGTTTCAGCAATTTGGAATCTCCACTCCGGCATTTGCTTTTCATCAGCATAACGAACACCGCAAGGTAGAGCATCTCATGGCCCTGCT
>DATFNI010000052.1:0-4725 GCA_035266485.1 Balneolales bacterium | reverse complement strand
ATACCTTACCCTGGACCTGTTTCACCAGGTAAAAACCGCCGACCGGATGGTGGGTCTGTTTCAGCCATGGCAGCGTGGAAGCACCCTGGGGCTGCGGGCTATCTATACGTATTCAGATAAAAAAGATAACAATGTTACGCTGGCTCTGCAGTCGGCATCGTTTGATGGCAAATACGGGGCCAATTTCCTCCATCTGAATATGGGGAAACTTCTTCATCCCTCTAAACAGATCCAAACCCGGCTTTCTTTCGATGTTTTCAGTGGTTCCCGATCGTTGCCAATGCAATACCGTCAGCCCGTTTCACGGCCTTCACTTGATGAATTGTGGCAGGATCCGACCTTTACGGCCGTTTATAATATCGACTCCTGGCTGGGCCGGAATGCCCATCTGCTCCCATCATCCGGAAACGCCCTGATGGGATATGCTTTAAACGACATCGGCTCTCCGGATCAGCCCGGAAACAATGCTTTTTCCATCTCGGTCTGGAATACATGGACGCCATTTATGAACACAACAGATAAACTTCACTGGCTATCCCTGGAATTGTTTGGCGGGATTGGGAAGAGCTGGAACAATGGTTTCTTCAACAATTTCCCAAATCTCTTTGGCAACAATATATCGGAATCTCTGCTTGCAAGCTTTGGAGGCGGTATTAAATACGACATAGGTGACATGCGGTCACTTAAGAAATGGACTGCTCAGAGCAGCCTGCTTCAGAATCTCTCCATCAGTCTCAGGGTACCGGTATATCTGAAGGATCTGCATAATCACAACGACCTGGGACCACGCTTTATAGTCGGAATCAGTAAAAGTCTCTGAAGATCCGATTCCACCTTTACCATACGTTCTTTCGCAAAATATGAGGATAGTAGGGTGATTTCGGCATCAGCAAATCAGTATCACATTTAAAATATTTGATAACCATATCTTTTTATGTCGATAATGCAGGATTGAAGTTGCACTACTTCAATCCTGTAACCCGGTATTGTAAGCGGATTGCCTAAGCTGTCCATAAACCAAAGAAGAACAAAGTAACTCTCTACTTATAAACTAAATTCCCGCAGAGATGACAAACACGCTCCTAATTGAGTGGATTTTACTTAGTCTGGCGTTGTCCCTGTCACCTGATGCGGATAGTTCGGACCTTGCGCGTCGAATACGAAACGGGGACAAGAAAGCATTTCAGGCATTCTTTGAACAGCATCATCGGGCATTGTACCTGATGCTGGTCCGACGTGGAGTAGAACAGCAGAAGTCCGAGGATATCATTCAGAATGCATTTCTTTTTCTATGGGAACACCGCCAAAATATCAATCCTGATAAATCACTGCGTGCTTATTTGTTTCAAATTGGCTACTCGCGTGCCCTGAACCACTTCCGCGATACAAAGAAATTCGACTATTCAGAACGGACAATTGAGGATATTGACACCGACGACCCTGGACGGATTACAGAGGAAAATCAGATTCGCGAACAAATTGACGAGGCTGTTTCCAGGCTCCCGGAAAAACGCCGGCGGGTATTTGAACTCTGTTTCATGTCGGGGCTGACGTACCGGGAAGCTGCCGAATCACTGGAGGTTAGCATAAAAACGATCGAAAATCATATGACCCTGGCTCTTAAGGATTTACGTGAGATGCTGAGTCAACTGAAAACCGATCTATAAATCTTTTTGTTCTGGAATTAGGGGTATTTCTCCGGCTCACGTGTACCAATTATAGATACGGGTGAAAGAAACCGGAAACTGTTAACTAAAGAGGAATATTATGAAATCGTCACGTAGCCCCAAATCAATATTATACGGAGGACTGGCTGCTTTTATCATTGCAGGCGCTACACTGAGTGGTTGTACTGACAATGCATCCGTTCGAACTCCAAATGAACAGGATGTCGAAGCTGCAACTCAGGTCATGGCTTCAACCCTTTCCGATCAGGAGGATGGTGTTGTAGCCAGCATGTATGATGCAACATCAGTAGCAACGTCCACAGGTATGACACCGATGGCTTCATCTAATAATACCAGTGACAGCTATACTATTGCAGCTGTTCAGAGTGGTCCCAATGGCAACGGCAATGGTAATGGTAATGGCCCCATGCATGGTCGTTCGAGTAATTATACCTATACATATGATCCTGCAACCGGTATCCATCATATCACTTTTACACGTGATGTAACCAGAGTCAATTTTGAAAAGACCCTCAATGCCGACCTGCAGTTCATCTATCGTGATTCCCTGGGTAATTTTGTGGAACATCCCAGACTGGATGGTTTCCAGAGTCTCGGATCGGTAGACTTTATCGGAAAGAAAGAAGGATCTGCCCAGAATCTTCGCCGCAATTCGACATTTACACGCATTGATACTTTATTCTACTCCAACCTGCAACAGAGTTCGGATGCCATAACGATCAATGGAACACATCATGGTGAAGGTGACATGACGGTTAATCCGGTAAGCGGGTCTACCATCGAACGGAAATACAAAGTTTACCTTGAATTCACAGATGTCTCCATAGCTAAATCGTCCATTATCAACCAGGATCTTGAGCAAGGAGTTACAGGTACTTTAACCTACGACGTATACATCTATCATGATAATAATGGCGTCGTAACTGAAAACACCCTTTCCGGTACCGTTTTGATGACCGGGGATGGCTCAGCATTATTGAAATTCAAAGGATGGCGACCCCAATACCTGATAAAACTCACAACGGGTGATGTCACACAACAATAACCCGTGAGAATAGGAACCCCCCAAGGCAGGATCTCGCAAGATCCTGCCTCATTATTTCACCATTTCTGAATCAGCCATGAGTGCAAAACAAAATATTAACCCGAATCAACAACTTACCCGAGCGTTAGATGAGTATGTTGCATCCGGCTTTGCACCGGCTTATCAACCCGATGATCCTCTGGGTGCCTATCTTGTTGCATACCGTGAGCATTCGCTGGACCAAATTAGCTTTCCTGATTCGCCTCAACTCTGGAATAGAATTCAGACCAGAATCGAGCCGGCGGTTGTACCTCATGTTTGGTATCGTGCGCCCGCATTTCGTTACGCTGTCGCAGCTATTCTTTTGATGACGGCCGTAACACTGGTCTATCTCTTCCGGTCTGCTCCATCCGCACCTGCACTTGTTGCCGAATCACAGGAAATCATTCAAACGTATACAACAACCGATGGAAGTAAGATCATCCTGCGGCCTCATTCCAAACTATTTCTCCTTTCCAGTTCGATCGACAAACAGGTTTACCGCCTCGATGGAGAAGCTTATTTCAATGTTAATCACAATCCTGATCGCGTGTTCGAGGTAGAGGCCGGAACCGGATTTATCCAGGATTTAGGGACACGGTTTGATATGAGCAACTGGGGAAACCTGGTCCAGGTATATCTTGAACAGGGATCAGTGGCATTTTCAAACTTAAAAACCGGTGGGAAAGTAATCCTCAAACCCGGGCAATACTCCTCTATTGTGAATCAGAGCCAGCCGAGCAAACCTGTTGCCGAATCCAGGGAGGATGCTACAGACTGGATGCAGAATCAAATGATATTTAACAGCCGTTCATTGCATTATGTATTCAACGAACTCGAACAGCAATACCGGATAACATTACAAGTACCGTCTGGTGCAGACAGCTTATTTAAAGAAAAACTTAGTGGAAGGATTCAACTCGATTCGGTATGGCAGAGTCTCGATGATCTTGGGCTGGTAATGGGAGGCCGGTTCAGAAAGATCGGTGACCGAACTTATCAATTTATACCTAAAGGTTCCTGAAAATAAGGATGAGAAAAAGATATCTGTTTTATCTGCTATTCACAGCGTGTTTGTATGAACCAGTCCGGGCACAATCCGGTTCGACCAGGCTGGTTTCTTTGCGTTCAGTAATCGTTACTGTGGAATCGCAAACGGATTATCGTTTTCTTTATCGCGACGCACTGGTCTCTGATGTCGCTATTCCATCCGAATCGAACACACGATCTTATATTCCGAAATTGGATTCATTGCTCCATAACCATCAGATTGGAGTTAAAGTGGATCATGATCGAAAACAAATATTTCTGTATCAGGAGTCGAATGAAACAAAGGTGACGGAAAGTACACTCAGCGGACACGTTGTCGATGCCCAGTCAGGTTCCAGATTACCCTTCGCGACAATTTCATGGGAAGAGAATGGGAAAATCACCGGTACAAGCACCGATCAAAACGGAAGCTTCATAATCCGCGGATCAGACAATCAGGATGACAGCGACCGAACATTAACGATCTCCTATATAGGATACCAGAAACAGGTCATTGGCTGGTCACCAACAATGACTCCCAACACCGATCTGACCGTTCGCCTCGAACCTGATGCCTACACTGGCAACGAGGTTGTAATAACCGGGAATCACTTTTACCAGTCATATCCGGGGGAATTCTCGAAATTTCTCCGGCTTGGAACCTTCTCTCCGGTTGGTGAAACAAGTACTATTCGTGCGTTGCAGGAATTCCCCGCAGTTTCTCTTAATGCCGGACTTACTAATGGATTGCACGTCAGGGGTAGTAGTTCAGATGGTCTCCGTGTGACTCTTGATGGTGCAACTGTATATGATCAAAGCCACCTTTTCGGACTTCTTGATATATTCAACAGCGATGTGATGCAAACCGTCGGCTTCCACTACGATATCACACCGGCCGAATATGAAGGAGCTCTCGGCGGTACGTTGCAGTTGCTCACAAGAACC
>DATFNI010000051.1:0-5180 GCA_035266485.1 Balneolales bacterium | reverse complement strand
CGGCAAAATAATATTTATTGAAGTCGGATCCGCTTCCCATCTCAACATCGAGTCCGGCTTTGGCAGCAGCAACGGTAGTGTGCACGCCGCCCCAGTCCGAGATCACCATTCCTTTAAAACCCCAGTCATTTCTGAGCACGTCGGTTAGCAGGTACGGATTCTCCGAGCAGTATTCTCCATTCACTTTGTTGTAGGCTGCCATCACGCCATCTACGTGAGCCTGTTCAACGGCAGCCTTGAATGCCGGCATATATATTTCGTGAAGCGCGCGCTGGCTCACCTCCACATTCACCGTTCCGCGGTTGGTTTCCTGGTTGTTTGCAACGTAATGCTTCACGCAGGAAGCCACATCCTGGCTTTGTACCCCTTTGATGTAAGCAACCGTCAGTTCGGAATTAAGAAACGGATCTTCAGTAAGGAACTCGAAGGTACGTCCGCCGTTCGGGATACGCTCGATGTTTACAGCCGGGCCAAGCAACATATCCTTTCCCCTTTCCCGTGCTTCCTGCCCGAGAGTGACACCATAGGCATGGGCCATGGTAGTGTCCCAGGTCGCGGCCAGAGCACTCCCGGTCGGCATATAAGTAGCAGAATCCGTGGTGAGACCCATCGGAGCCCAGGAATCGTTGTGCACTTCCTCGCGAATACCAAAGGGACCGTCGGTGTAGTGAAACTCTGGAATTCCTAAACGCTTCACTCCGGCAGAAGTAAAAAAGCCATTTCCATGAATCATGCCGATCTTCTCCTGAAGGGTCATCTTGCCAATCAGGGAATCGATATGTGCATCCGTCATCTTTTGTGCCGGCGACTCAGCCGCTTCGTTTCCGTTATCTGAGTTACAACTCAGTATGCCTAGCGGAAGAAAGAGGCAGATTATCAGTAATAATAGTTTGTTGAATGGAACTCTCATAATATCCCCTTAATGTATTATTAAATCAATTGTAATTAATTGGTATGGTATGAAATAACTCGAACCGAATCACGATACATCACCATCTTTTCTTGCGGAAAGCTTCGGTGCCGCATTCATAATCACAGAATACCCCAATATAGATATTTTGTTTTAAGTCAACACATTAGCAAAAATATTTAATGAACCGGTAGGATTAGTTATTACTGCCACTGAATCACTATTAATCTTTTTCTCTCCTTTTTGTAATGACTTAGCAGTATTTACGGCTCTCCAATAACTGATTTTATCCTTGAAGAGTAAATCCCAACTCTTCGGCCACTGGTAAGCAAAGCTCACTTTAAAGACACCTGCACCATCAAGAAGTTTCTTTGTTACTTCATTAATTGAATCAGATATTGGTTTAACCGAATATGTCAAAGCTTTGTTAATCAGATGACATTGCAGTCGCAATAAAAAATTATTACTGTTTAGGTTTAGATGGTTTTGGCGGCGGTGGAGGTGGTCCTTGATTAACGTGAGATTGTGGTTTAAGATTACCTTTTGTTTGACCATACGTAGATGGCCTTGTTTCATGATTATTTTTCTCACCCATTTTCATCTCCATCTTTACTTTTAATTATAGGTACTTCAATAGTTATATCATCTTTACTTCTTGCAACATATAATTTATCGATATCATAATACCACTGTGAGTCATCATAGCCATATACATGAACATTACTTAGCACAAGTTCTTTATACCCATCTGTTTCATCAAATGCTATAACGTCACCGTGATATGTTAACCCTTTTGTTTTATCCCTTAGATAGATGGCTTGAATATCCTCATGATTAAGAAAATACATATAGAGTTCTTCATCACCATACTTGTGTGAAGCCCCTATCCATCGAGTAAATCTATTAATCAATTTAAATTGATCAATGTATGCACCAATAAGAGCTACTAGTATTGAGGATATTGAGGCAAAAATGACTGCTTTGTATGGAATATAATTTGAGTAAATATTCTCCCAAAATAAGCTTAGATCAATTGACTTTATCCCAAATATTGAAAAAAAAGTTTGCGCAGTTAAATAGCTTACCCCACCAAACAAGATTGCCATTACTAAAAACTCAAACGAATTCCTCTTTTTGTGAATAGTAATCTTCTCATAAATAATACCTGCGATGGCACCCGGTATAAGAATGATGATAAGTTTTATAGTGAATTGGGATATTTGCATATTTACATAGATTTGAGGGTCAACCACTTAACACAGCTTTACACACGGGGCACTTTCTATGCATTATATCTAATCTCGTAGTTCTGATTTTATCACCTTTTGTGTCATAGCAAGCCGTACAGTATAATCCATCATCTCCTTCAAATTGATAACAACCCCATTTCATTGTTTTCTTTTCGTTTTGCGCCTTCCACTTAACTCTTAAATGTTCATTTTCTTGTTCAAGTTGAAGTATCTGATGTTTTAATTCAGCTATATGAATTTTACTATCAGCAAGTTCATTTGATAAATCTGCCAACAAATTATTGAATTCTGCTTCCTCAATATTTTTTGAGATTTCTCTCAATCTCTTGACAATTTTAATTGCTCCATTGAGTGAACTGATTAATTCCATTTCTGAAGCTCTATTTAAAAATGCTAGGTGTATGTGACTGCCATTTACACATATGATGTACATATATTACGAATTAGTACCAGTCCAAACAACTTTTTTATAAGTAACCCGTGCAATTCTAATCTTTTATCTGTAAGGGATGCCAATCTCACGTATCCTTTCAAGTAACTTTTTACATCTCAAGAGAGCGGCACATTGAACCGAAAGAGACGTTGCATTTCGATAATTAGCTTTAAAAAGCTGTTTTAATTAGATTGACAGCAGCTATTCAAAATTCATCTTGTTTGTTCCATGAATCACATACTCACACAATACTTAGTAAGTTACTTTCGCATTATAGTGACTTCTGGCAAATGGTATTGATTACATTCTTTTGGGCAGCAATAATATTCTTTCAAGTGCAACTTAAAGAAGCTTGGACCAGAGGCGGGGTTATTCACAAGAAAGACCATCCACACCAATATCACATCTTGATAACTCTTGAATCAATCTTACTCTATGTTTTAATCGTTAGTATAATTGCATCTCACAGAGGATTAATAAAGTAATACTGGCTCGTTCAACTAAAAGACGAACTACATTTCAGAGCGCAAAAAGACTTCCCTATTTTTCCGATACACGGTCATCCTTATTGCATTTCTTGTAACGTGAATTCGAGATATGAAGGTGCTGATTATTAAACCCCGTTCGGGGTTTATTTGACTTTTAAAATCACTACCCCGGATTGTATCCGGGGCTATTCTTATTAAATCCGCCACGGCGGATTTTGGTACTTCTTCGAAATAAGGTTTTTATCAATAATCAATAGCCAATCAAGTCCGAATGGACTTGAACATGAATAGCACCGTCCGCGCTGCGGGCGGTGGCCAAATCAGAGTATGTATAAACCCCGAACGGGGTTTAATATCCCCCAAATCTTCCTATTTAACGTGAGTTCGAGATAAGAATGTAATGACAACCCTTAAAAACAATGAAAAAACGGTTCATCTGAAACTTCACCTTCCCCTACCCGTCATTCCCGTCCCGGTGGATCGGGATTCCACTTCGCTCGAAATGACATTGCGAGGTTGGTGTTTTTTGCATTAATCTCTTATCTCGAACTCAGGTTAATTTAATATGTTATACAAAAAACAAATAGTTTGTAATCTAATTTTTTATAGCTCTTAAAAGCGATACTACTGCCACTGAATTACCATGGTTTCCTCTGGTGAAATAATAACCTGATTGCCCAAAGCGCTGCCGTCCTTATTTGCAAAAAGCACGGTCGGTTTCCATGATTTCTTTAACGCCAGTTCAATATTACGGACCCTGTTGCTCTTATTGATTATGACCGTGATATAACCTGTGTCGGTCTTTAGCGTTTTCATCAGCATCCCCTGTTGCCAGGTTTTGAAACGAAAGTCGGTCGTTGCGATGCTGGATTCGGCCTCATCATTCAGGAATGATGCCAGGGCTTCATGACCTTCAAGCCTGGCCCCAATCCCAAGCAATGAAGGGACCCACACGACTTTCCCTTTCCCGTAGGCATGAGTTACGCCGGTGACCAGTCCGTTGTATGTTCCGATGGGAGTCGCATCCTTATTTTCTATCGTACTCCGCCAAAGATGTGCGGGAAGTGTCGTGTAAGGATTGCTCAGGTGAAGATCGAATTCATTTCCAACCAACTTAACTTCCCTCAGGTCGCCTCCGAAAAGCTGTTCAAAAGGAAACCTGTTCTCTGTCACATTGTGCATATGCCCATCGTAAAATGCTGAAAGTCCGCTTACGATCAGGGTACCGCCATTTCTAACGAAGTCCTCCAGACCTTTCCGGTAGGTTGCCGGAATCGCCACCTGTTGTGCCAGGATGATGGCCTTTCCGGAATAATCTTTTTGCGTAAAATCGTACTCTCCTATCTCCTTAAAATTGCACTGGATGCCCATTTCGCTCAGCGTTTCGAAATACCCGATAGCCGATTTCATGACGCCACCGACAGCCCGGCCTTCATAATGAGTGCCTCCGGTCTGACTGTCCTCCTCGGTCCACATGGACTCCCGTGTGTATAAAATGCTTATACCGGATTCATCAACCCTGGCCTGCGCAAATAACTGCGGATGCTTATTAATGACTGAGGCAACATCCGAAGCGGCAAAAAGCCGGTCCGAGGGCTGATTCTGGAAAGTCAACAGGGACCATTCTCCCGCCTCTCTTCCGGATGAACGCGGATTCAGCGTCCAGAAGATGGCGCCCTTCCCCCCGGTTCCTATGATGGTCCACAGCCACTGGGCGATCTCCTCTTTGGTGGGACACATCGGCACACCACCACTGTAGATATTGTTGCCGCCCTGAAGTTCGGTCATCAGCCAGGGCAACGGACCGGCGCCCGATCGTATGATTTCGCTATTGGCCGACATCGCCACATCGTATTCATCACGCGTAAAATATCCGAAGTGCCAGCTGGCATGCGCGGATCCGCCCAATGTGGTCAGGAACTTGCGCCAGGCCGGAAAATCATACTGGGAAGCATTATTAAAAATAGCATGGGGATTGACGTGCAATGGCCTGCCCGGATCATATTTGTGGACCTCGTTGGCTATCCAATTTAAAAACCAGGTGTTGTAATAAACCTGGAACCGTTGTTTTTCGAAATTGACAATTGGATATCCCTGCG
>DATFNI010000050.1:0-7165 GCA_035266485.1 Balneolales bacterium | reverse complement strand
CGCGAGGCCAAAGAATCGAGCGATCCGAGGATGGTCCTGATCAATCAGATGCTCGACGAGCAGGTACGCCCCTATCTGCTGGCCGATGGCGGCGGATTGCAGATTTTGGGTATGGAAGACGATGTGTTGCGTGTCCATTACCAGGGCGCCTGTGGCACCTGTCCGACGGCCATGTCAGGTACCTTGTTCGCCATCGAAAGCATGGTCAAGCGCATCGATCCCAACATTCAGGTTGTGAACATATAATCGGGTTGATCCTATGTCTATAAAAGTAAGTGAACGAGCCGCTGAACGTATCAGAAATATTCGCAGGGAACAGGAACTGGCCGAAAATGTGCCTCTTCGAATCGGCGTGGTTGGCGGTGGTTGTTCGGGGCTGACTTACAAGATTGGCTTCGACACCGACGAGACAAAAAAGGACGACAAGGATCAGTATTTCAAGGATAACGGGATCGACATCGTGGTCGATATGAGGAGTTTTCTCTACCTGGCAGGTACGGAACTGGACTATACCGATGGATTAAAGGGGCAGGGATTCCATTTTAACAATCCCAACGCCACACGAACCTGCTCCTGCGGCGAATCTTTTGCAATTTAAAAATTACTCTGATTTATGGAACCCATCGTCAATAAAGTTGCAAAGTCAGGCCTGGTTACTATTGATCTCCAGAATTATTGTGATCCTTCGATAGTTAGTGAATTGGATATCAAGGATTTCTTATTTCAGGAATTATTGCTAAAAGAGAAGGATTTCAGAGATTATCTGGATAAGCACGATTGGTCACAGCATGATGGTAAAATTCTGGCTGTTCACTGCTCCACTGATGCTATTCTTGCGCCATGGGCATTTATGTTGGTGGTAACACATGCACGTTCCCACGCAAGAGATGTGATTCTGGGTGACCGGGAGAAAGCTTTGGAAGAGTTGTATCGTCGTGCATTTGAAAAAGAGGACTGGAGCCGTTTTGCAAATCAACGGGTCATTATTAAGGGATGTGGTGACGAGACGATACCTCCGTATGCGTACCTTGCTGTCACAGAGTATCTTATGCCGTACGTTGATCGTCTGATGTATGGCGAGGCGTGCTCATTTGTACCCGTCTACCGAAAACCTAAAAGCTAACAAACCGAGTCTTTGGAGAATAAACATGTCCATGCACTGGTAACCGGTGCATCGAGAGGGATCGGCAGAAGCATTACTGAATGTCTGCTCAATTCAGGCGCCCGGGTGATTGGAACGGCTGTTAGATCATCCTTTCCAAGGGAATTCAACGATCACGATCAGTTTGTGGGCGTCCATGTCGATTTGGCCAGTTTGCATGAGGTTGAATCCATACTTCGTCCATTAATCGAGACCGATGACGGCCCTAATGTCATTGTGAATAACGCAGGGATATCCGAGGATGTTAAATTTGATGCGTCGGAAGACGACTGGAATGATAATTGGGAACGAACCCTGGCCATTAATCTCACTTCGCCGGTGCGGCTTTCGCGCTGGGCTTTAAATTATTGGAAAAAGCATGACGTAGAAGGTATCCTGATCAATATTGCCTCACGGGCCGCTTACCGGGGCGATACGGCCTCGTATGCACCCTATGCGGCATCAAAAGGTGGACTTGTCGCTTTTACAAAAACTGCGGCTCGCGGATTCGGCAAAAATAACATAGCAGCTTACAGTATTGCCCCGGGTTTCATAGATACGGATATGGCGCGGCAAACCATCCCGGTTTATGGCGAGGAATACCTGATGCGTGGTATCGTGATGCCGGAGTTGACACCCCCGTCTGAGGTGGGAGAACTCGTGGCCTGGCTGGCCGGCGGCAAGGTCCGGCATCTGACGGGTTCCACCTTTCATATTAATGGCGGATCCTACATGATCTGATTTTTTCGATACCATACACATCCTTACATTTGGATGACTCTTAACCATAACCAACACAATGAAATCACACGAAGATTACAATGTCTCTTCTTCTTTGCGCACATTGCGCCTCCTTTGTGAACATTGTGGTTTTTCTTACTCAAGATCCCGGAAGTAATGTCCATCACGAAACGGAAAGCCGAACATGTGGAAATAAGCATTTCGGGCCGGGCAGCCTATCAAAAAACGACCGGTTTCGAACGCTACGACTTTGTCCACAATGCTCTGCCCGAGATAGATCTTGATGAGGTAACTTCAGAGATTTCATTCCTTGGACGTGCATTTGCGTTTCCACTTTTTATCTCTTCGATGACCGGTGGTTATGCTAAGGGCGGGGCAGTCAATGCGACCATCGCCGCTTTTTGTGAGAAAGAAAATCTTCCATTTGGGGTCGGAAGCCAGCGTATACTCATCGAAAAGCCCGAATCGAAGGATACGTTTTCGGTGGTACGGGATGAGGCGCCTCATGCTTTTATAGCAGCCAACCTGGGTGGTTGCCAGGTTGCGGAGGCTGTCAGCAGCAGAGTTCTCCGGATTATGATTGATTCTATTGAAGCCGATGCTATTATTGTTCACCTGAACGTACTCCAGGAGCTGATGCAGCCTGAAGGCGACCGATCCTTTAAAGGGATTCTGGAAGGCATCAGCAAATTGGTAAAAGCTGTTGAACTGCCGGTCATTGTAAAGGAGACGGGGGCTGGTATCAACGCGGCTGTGGCGCACCGACTGGTGGATGCAGGAGTCCAGGTTATTGATGTGGCTGGAGCCGGTGGCACAAGCTGGTCGCGTATCGAAAACGAACGGGACCCGGATCATTCCCACAAGAAGGTCTTCGATGAATGGGGTATGCCGACGGTCGACTGTCTGCTGGACATCAGGGAAAATGGTCCGGAAAACTGTGAGATCATTGCTTCAGGAGGTATCCGTTCGTCGCTGGATATTGCCAAGTCGCTGTGCATGGGTGCCGGGATATCTGCGACAGCCCAGCCGGTTATTAAAGCCATTATCGAGCATGGATATGACGGTCTCGAACAGCTATACAACAACTGGCAGAATGAGTTCCGCTTTGCACTTTGCCTGCTTGGATGCCGAAATCCATCGGATTTATCCATGAAACATTTGAGAGAGGTTTGTTGTTAGCGCAAAATCTGTTTACTATCAGCTGGATTTCGAAATAATCAACGATGCGATCTAAAGAAACTACAACCACCCGTTCATCACTTCCGGAGTTTATCGAGCAGGGGATAAAGGATTTGAATATCCCTGGTGTTCCCAATAATCTGTACCGGCCCATTACGTACACGCTGGAACTGGGTGGCAAGCGTATCAGGCCATACCTGGTTTTGTTAGGCTGCGGACTCTGTGGTGGTGATCCACGGGAAGCTATACACGCAGCCATGGCCATTGAACTGGTCCATAACTTTACCCTTATCCATGATGATATTATGGATGAGGCCGAGACGCGGCGCGGCAAGACCAGCGTCTACCGCAAGTGGGATTCTGCCACTGCCATTCTTTCCGGTGATGCCATGTTTGCCCTGGCAATCGAGCAGATTCAGCATTATGGCGAAAATGATGCCGTCGATAAACGTCAGTACCATGCACTTCATCAGTGTTTCATCCGTTCGGTAAGAAGAATATGTGAAGGACAGATGCTTGATCTCGACTTCGCCGATCAAAGTAATGTATCCCTTAGTGAGTACGAAGAAATGATCGGAGCCAAGACAGGGGCCTTGTTAAGCTGTGCTCTCCAGATGGGTGGCATTGTCGCCGGAGCTGATAATCCGGTAATCGACCGGTTAGGTAAGATAGGACTGGAAGCCGGCATAGCTTTCCAGATTCAGGATGACCTGCTCGACGTAGTTGCCGATTTTGACAAGTTTGGCAAGAAGATCGGGGGGGATATCCGGGAGGGTAAAAAAACCTATCTTGCATTATTAGCCATGGAATATGCTAATGAACAGGGTTGCAAGACATTGTCACGCATTCTCAATAAAAAAGAAGAGAAGATTGATGACGAGATAGAATGGGTGATCTCATACTACGAAAAAAGTGGTGTTATTGATGAAAGCAAAAAGGCTATAAGATATCACTATGAAAATGCGTTAGATGGATTGAGGAGTTTTGAAGATTCGGGATATTTAACCGAAATTAGGCACCTGTTACAGAAACTGATAACCCGCGAATTTTAAGCCAAGCGATTTATAACTACATGATCCACAATAGACGTTCAGGATCCTATATCCTGCTGATTGGAATTTTAGCTTACATACTGGCGGGATGCGCCAACAAATATATGATTAAGCCTGGCGATACGCTGGATGAAGCGTACAAGAAAGCGGAACATTTTTACAATGTTCACGATTATGATCAGGCATCCAGTGCTTTTCAGACCGTATTATCGCTTGCCCGTGGAACGGCCAGGGCGGAACAGGCTGAATATTATCTGGCTGAGAGCTACTACCATAATAACGAATTTTTGCTGGCGGCAAATGAATACAAACGTTATTACACATACTATCCCAAGTCCCCGAAGCGGGAAGAAATGCAATTCAAGGAGGCTCTCTGCTATTACAAACTGAGTCCGCGTTATAAACTGGATCAGACGAATACGGACAAGGCGATCGAGTTGTTTCAGTTGTTTATCAGCCAGTATCCCAACAGCGACCAGGCAAGTCAGGCCGGCAAATATATTGACAAGCTGAGGGACAAGCTGGCCCATAAGACATATGCCGCTGCCAAATTATATATGAGAAATAATCATTATAAAGCCGCTGCCATCTATTATGGGTTGACGGTGGACCAGTATCCCGAGACAAACTGGGCCGAGTCAGCAATGGCCAGGCAGGTAACAGCCTATCTTGAACTGGCGCAAAACAGTGTTCCGTCCAAGCAGAAGGAACGTTATAACAAGGCCATAGCGGCATACCAGAAGTACGTTCAGATCTTTCCCGATGGAAAGAACAGGGCAGAGGCCGAAAATTCGTACTCCACTGCCAGGGATGCATTGGCGAAACTTAACAGTAACAGTAGTAAATCAAAAAATCTAACAGCATCGAATGACTAAAAGGGTCGGGGTTCTCGGAGGTACCTTCGATCCGGTGCACAAAGGCCATCTCGCCATTTCCAGATCATTTCTCGATTCCGGATTGATTGATGAGCTTTGGGTTATACCGGCGGCCATCCCGCCGCATAAGAAAGGGGATGAGGTGACTGCGTATGCTGATCGAAAGGCCATGCTGGAACTGGTGTTCGGGCAGTGGGACAAGGTTCGTATCTGCACAATTGAAGAACAGTTGCCCAAACCGTCTTATACTCTTCAGACTATCAAGGCTTTAAAAGAGGCTTATCCCGATCACGAATTCTACCTGTGCCTGGGCAGCGATAGCCTGGTAACCTTCGGCCAATGGTATCATTACAGAGAGATTTTGAACGAGTGCAGCTTGCTGGTAGCCAAACGCCCCGGGTTTGACGATCATCAGATTGAACCCGAAATACTCGAAAAAACAAAATTCATCGATCATAATCCTGTTCAGGTTTCATCAACAGAGCTCAAGGAGAAAATGGTCGGATCAAATCTACCCGAAGAAGACCTGCCGGAAGCCGTTGTTCAATATATTCGCGAGAAAAAGCTGTATTTGTAGAGAGCCAATCACTGAACACACCGACAACGACATCCCGAGACTGAATTGCTATAATCAAGTAGCGGTCAGACGGCTCCGATACAGACAATTTCTGATATCCTGATAAAGAATCCAGGGTCTTCGGACTGATATCCAACCCACGAAAAAAGGAGCACAAATTTCGTACTATTCCATTTTGGAATTGTTGTTTTTTTAAAAAATTGGTAATAACAAATGGAGAGATAGGTAAAACACCTGGAGAGGCCTTCCTTATGAGACGGTGGATGTATGTATTGATTGCGCTATTGCTGGCAGCGGCAAGCTGCGGGTTGTTTGAAAATAAAAAAGAGGCCGAACCCCCACCGGGCCGTCGCGATTATACCTGGACGGTAGATACCCTGGCCAACGAACCCGGTGGCTTTATTTATGATATCTGGGGCTCTTCTCCTAGCAATGTCTGGGCTGGATCCCCGACCGGAGTACAGGTATTGTGGCACTTTGACGGAACCCGATGGTCGCCCTGGCCGCATGCCCAGCAGATAAGCCCCGGTTTTGACATTACGTGTCTGTATGGCTTTGCCCGGGATGATGTATGGGGCGGGAGTGATAATGGAGAATTGTATCACTTCAACGGGGAGATATGGTCAGTGGCCTTCACCTATTCCATTCCGGGAATGGAGCAACCGGATTTTACCGATATCTGGGGTACTTCTCCTACCGACATTTATGTGGTCGGAAGAGCCGAACCCGATACCGCCACTTCCGGGGCATCGATGAGGAGTTTTCTGTTGCATTACAATGGCCGAAGCTGGAAGCAGCTCATTGTAACAAATTTTGGTGTGCAGTTTCAACGCGTTCGGGTGCAACAGGGAGTCGTATTTATACTAGGAACTCAAAATGCACTTGGAACCTATTTGATCTACAATTACGTAAAAGGACACTTGGTCCAACTAATTTCTAAGACTAGTGACGAGGTTTATACAGTAAGTATGAATGATGTCGTCAATGAAATTTATTTCGATGTTGGGAACATGCTGGAAACGTATAACGTAAATGAATTCGACAGAAACCAAAAAGGACCTTTTCTTCCTATAATGGCCCTTCCGGATTCGGAGACCGTAGTCGGAGTGAGTGGCCGAAATAAAAACGATCTGTTTATTTATACTTTCGGAGGAGTCCTCCAGTATAACGGAATCAATACTAAATACCTTCTCCGCATACCGGAAGATATGCCTGATTCTCCTTTTCGGGAAATGCTATTCAAAAACCAGGTCTTTTTTACCGTATGGGATGTCAAATATGGAGTGACGAATGTAATAGTACATGGAGTTTTATCAGACACAACAAAAACAGAATAATGAAATAGATCGAAAGGAGGTAATGCTTTAAAAAACAGGGGCAGCGCAGCCACGCTGCCCCCTATGACAAACCCAAACAGGTCGTATAGGTTAGCATCCTTTTACCACTTCATGAGAATTCATGGAAAGGCCGGGCTGTTTCTTTATCACCCTTAAAAATAAGAGGTCAACTCATGAAAATGAAATGGATCTTACCTTTACTGATGGTAATGCTGGCCAGTTCAAATCTGCTGGCGCAACAGACGGTTACAAAAACCGTGACG
>DATFNI010000049.1:0-7874 GCA_035266485.1 Balneolales bacterium | reverse complement strand
AAAAAATATCTGAAATCGCTTCTTTATCACCAGACAAAAAATCACGCCAGAGGTCTTCATCCTCATGCCTGCTTTTGCCATTTAATATGCCTGTAAGAAAAAGGAATAGCACAAACACGAACCCTTTTAAAAGTGTATTATTTACATTTATTAATTGTAAATAAAATCAGGATTAATACAAAATTAAAATAGTCACAAACCTCCCGCTAACGAACTTTCCGGGCAGAGCGGTTCGTCACCTGCCTGCTCCCCCGCAGACGAGTATGAGCGGATTTCCCGCATACGGTTCCTCTGGTTTTGGCTTCGCTAACAGTAGTGATGGACGATCCGGGGGGGCTTCATGGGATGCTAACTCAGGATGCAGCTTATCAAGCTACACAAATATGATTATGGCACTAGCTTACAAGTCCAGTCCATGAGGAATTCGTTTTCTTTTCTGAGTGCCTCCTGGTTAATGAGTCCGCGACTCAAAGCCACTGTCAGAGCCCGCGTCCTTGGATTAAAAACATAACCCCAGTCTCCATTTATGATCTGCTCGTCTGTCACGCCCAGTTTCTGATACAGTGATGCCAGTCTGTTCTGTACTCCTCGTCTGGTGATAAAACGCCTGTTGGCGATTGCGTTATCCGACAGCCCCAGCGCCAAATCCACCAGTGTTTCGTATTCCACATTGGTTAGACCGTTTGTCTTGTCAAAGGTTGTCTGCCTGAGTTTTCGAATGGTTGGATCGATCCAGCACTGGTCATATTCAAGGATGTACTCGATGGCATTTAAGATCTTGTCGTCCAGCGCAGTTTTAATGATGAAACCATAAATGGCGTTTGGCGGAACTATAGAGAACAACTTTCTGACATACATTTCATCCGAGTGCTGACTCCAAAACAAAATGCGCTGGCTGCTGTTGTGTTCCCAGGCATATTTAGCAACGTCGATACCGGAACGTTCTCCCGGGAGTTGGAGATCAAAAATACACAGATCCGGTTTCAGCTCCCCCAAGATGTTTACGGCATCATCACTGTGCTCTACATCGACGATACGAACCGATCCGTCATATATTTCTTCAATCAAATCCCGAATATAATGACGGTGAAGCGAATCATCGTCCAGTATTAAGATGTTGCGAGGCCGATCCATAAGCGTAAGTAACTAAGTCGTTTTTACTATTACAAATTCTCAAAGCAGGTAACCGACTGATCAATGATCAAGATATTAAGAAAAGCCCTCCCTATAAATAACAGGAGGGCTTAACTAATGCTCAAGTACGCCCAGATGCCAGATTCAATAAAAACATTCGACCCTCTTTGATATACCCCAAAATCCTCCAACAATCTGTTTTTAAGATCAAGCAAATCCCTATCTAAAAACAGGTGCAAATGATCAATTCGAAACTGTGCAATTACACAGTTTGCACCGCCAACGCCAAACAGTCATTTTAGCCGCTTGCTACCGGACCCTTCTGACCAGGTTGATGCCATCCCGAATTGTCAGCAAAACATTCTCAACTGTTGGATCGTCATAAATCATACGATTGAGTCGATCGATGGCCATTGATTTTTCGTCGGGCCGATCTATCACTTTTCCATCCCAAAAGGCGTTGTCAACTATTAACAAGCCTCCAATTTCCAGCATCGGATGCAGAATCCGGTAATATTCCGGATAATTGTTTTTATCTGCATCGAGGAAGATCAGATCGAAAGGCCCTTTAATCTTCTTTAATGTTTCCAATGCCGGTCCCATTTTTATAGATATTTTGTAGCCGCAGGGACTTTTTTCAAAAAAGCGCCGTGCAATGTTGGCGTACCGTTCATTGGTATCGCAAGTAATGATATTCCCATCATCGGGCAAAGCCTCGGCCATGGTAAGTGCCGAATACCCGGTAAACATCCCAATCTCCAGGATTCTCTTTGCACCTGTCAACTGGATCAACATTCTCAAAAACCGGCCCTCCAGTTTTCCGCTGAGCATCTGGTCGTATTCCAGTTCTTCGTGTGTCGTTTTTGAGATATTTAACAGAAGCTCCGACTCATCCAGGCTTAATGTTTTTGCATATTTCTCAATATCGGGATTAACCAATTCCATAATGTCTGCTTTTTTTCAAAAGAATATGAACATTTAGATGCCATTCTGATGTTTTAAAGATAGAATATAAAATGGTTGAAAAGTTTTTTGATCAAACCGGATAATTTTCTTGCAGATGGGCTTACTTGATCGTTATAATGATTTGTGCGGTTGATAAATTTGAAAAAACTTCGATGTAATACATCAAACAGACCTGCCCCGCGGCCATGCCGTTTTGTTCTTTTTTTCTTTTTCGCAGAAAATGCCATATTAATTATTAGATGAAAGAGGCCATTAAAGCATACTTGCAATACCTGGAAATCGAGCGAAACGCCTCGGTTCATACCATTACGGCATACCAGAATGATCTGAATCAGTTCGAAAGGTTTATTGCGGGGTTTATCAAACAGTCCGATCCGGAGCCGGAAAAGGTCACCCGACCGATGTTGCGTCTTTGGATGGGGCAATTATCAGACGACGGGTTATCAAAAAGCAGTATCGCCCGAAAAGCTGCATCGCTGCGATCTTTTTTCCGGCATTGCTATCGACGCGGTTATGTTCAATCTAATCCTGCCCTGCACCTCATTATTCCAAGGAGAGAAAAGAAGCTGCCTCAAACTGTCAGTGAACATGAAATTGACGACATCGTCGATTTGATTGATCACACCACAGATGAGGGGATCAGGGACCTGGCCATTTTTGAATTATTTTATGGAACCGGTATCCGTTTGCGGGAATTAGTGTCCATCGATATTCCTGATATGGATCTAAAAAGACGGCAATTACGGGTCATGGGTAAAGGATCCAAGGAACGGATTGTCCCATTTGGGAAACAGGCGCAAAGCGCACTGACGGAATATCTGAAGATCCGTTATCTGTATCAGGATGCAAGATCGCCTGATACGGCATTATTCCTGACAAAAAAAGGCAAGCGTTTGTACCCCAGGGCGGTTCAACGCATCGTGCAAAAATATCTGGCCCTTGCGAGTGAAGTATCGCAGAAAAGTCCGCATGTGCTGCGGCACAGTTTCGCAACACATCTGCTTGACCGTGGTGTGGATATCCGGGTGATCAAAGAACTGTTGGGGCATGCCAATCTGGCTGCAACCCAGGTGTACACCCATACCAGCCTCGATCATCTTCGAAAAGTATACGAAAAAGCCCATCCCAGGGCAGAAACAACTAATCCACCTTCGGATTCCGGGAACCTGCGGGATTCATCGGTGGGCAAACAATTGAAAAGGAGCGACATATGAATACCACCATCACAGCACGTCACTTTACAGCTAGTGATAGACTCCAACAATTTGCCAACGAAAATGTAAATAAACTTGAAAAATTTTATGATGGATTAATGAGTTGTGATATCGTTTTTATGCCTAATGAATCTGCTGAAAATCCACAAAAAGTCGAACTAAAACTGAAAGTAGCCAGAACATTTTTAACTGCCAACGAAGAAGCACCAACCTATGAACAAGCCATAATGAAAGCCGTCGAAGATCTGCGAAAACAACTGATCAAATACAAAGAGAAACATCTACAATACAAATAGACATTGACATTGACCATGGTCATACAACCATATCCTCCTATCCCTAAAAAAGAAAAGATCAGTGTTGCAGAACTGGTTAAACAACTGAAAGAACGGCTTCCCGTTGATCTTGAAGCTCATAATCATGGAGTAAATCTGGATGAACGGTACGTGACCGAGGCGGAACTCCACCGCCCCGGTCTTGCCCTTGCCGGATATGTTGAGTTGTTTACCTACCACCGCATACAGATTCTCGGGAATACAGAAACACAATTTCTCGACTACCTTTCGGGTGATAACCGCACCTCGGCTTTTCATAACCTTATTCAGTTTAGCCTGCCGATCATCTTTTTGACTGACAATAACACTCTGAATGACGAGCTGGTAAAGATGGCCACCGATGCCAATATCCCGATCTTCGGCACTTCTCTTGGAACGACCAAATTCATGTTTATGCTGCGTGATTTTCTCGAAGACCAGTTTGCAGTACAAACAATGGTTCACGGTTCGATGGTCGATGTGTATGGGATTGGGATCCTTATCACCGGAAAATCGGGGATAGGAAAAAGTGAGGTCGCGCTCGACCTTGTCGAACGGGGACACCGGCTCGTCGGAGACGATGTGGTTATTCTTACCCAGAAAAGCAATGTGCTCATGGCCTCAGCCACGGAAATAAACAAACATTTCATGGAAATCAGAGGTCTGGGTATCATCGACGTTATGTCAATGTTTGGGATTCGTGCCATTCGCTATCAAAAAAGGCTTGAAGTTGTTGTCGAACTTTGTCTGTGGGAAGAATCCGAAAACATTGACAGAACAGGTCTTGATCAACAACACGTTTCCATCCTCGGTGTGGATATTCCTTATATACGATTACCGATCACACCCGGGAAGAATATCACTGTTATTGCAGAAGTTATTGCAATGAATCATCTGTTATCCCATTACGGTTATGATGCGGCAAAAGCCTTTCAGGAGAAGATTCGCAAACACATAGCCGAAAAGAGCAAAAAAACAAAATCTCCCCAACGAGCCATTGAATATTTTGAGGGTGATGTAGAATAATTATCAAAATCTAATAAAGTCCAAAAGTGGAATTGGATATGCAGGGTATTATTTATAATTTCCCAAAGTTTCTTAAACCCCATTTTCAGTGTCCGATAACCACTCCATGGACTCACAGAAATATTTTTACTACGACGAGCACGAATGTCAATTAGTTCCCGTTCACTACAATGCGTTCGAAAAGATCGTATACAATGCCTGTCTGTGGCTGATCACCGGAATCGTCATGGCGGGAATTGGCATTACTATTCTTGCATCCACTGCCGGAACCCCCGCAGAAATAGCGCTTAAAGCAGAAAATCATGTTCTGGTTCAACAACTCGGCAAGACTAAGAATACGATCCTGAGTATTGATACCCGGATCGATTCCCTGGCGAATACGGATAACGATATTTACCGTTCTGTCCTCGGCATGAAACCAATCTCGAACGGGGAAAGAGAAGCCGGAGTCGGTGGTGCTGACATCTATGCAAAATTTGATTCCTACAGCGACCCAGCCTCCCAGGCACTTAAATGGACGGCCCGGAATCTGGAAATCATACAGCGTAAAATCAACATCCAGAAAGTCAGCTTCTCCGAAATCAAAGATTATTATAACAAAAACAAGATACGTCTGGCTCATACTCCTGCCATTCGTCCTGTAAAGGGCATCGTATTGAGCGGGTTCGGCATGCGCTATCATCCTATCCTGCATATCATGCGCATGCATGAAGGCCTCGATTTCAGAGCTAAAGTGGGCACACCGGTCCACGCCACAGCTGATGGTGTTATAAAATTTGCGGCCCGTGACGGAACATACGGCAACCTGGTGGAAATTGATCATGGGTATGGTTTTCAAACCCGATATGCCCACCTTTCAAAATTTGCAAAAGGTATCCGGCCGGGCAAAAAAGTAAAACGCGGCGATATCATTGCCTATACCGGAGATACCGGACTCACTGAAGGCCCACACCTTCATTATGAAGTCAGGATCAATGGAACACCTGTAAACCCGCTTTACTATTTGTTCGGGGATCTGACTCCGGAGGAGTACAGCAGCTTCAAGAAGATTGCCAAGGAAAACACCAGCTCTCTTGATTAACGGCATCTCTTAGTCTCCCTCAAAAAAACGATCTTCGATTAACTTGCCGGCACGAACGCTGTATCTGAGCCAGTCGAGCATCAGGGTTTGTTTTTCCTGTTTCATTAATCCCCAATCGATCCCGGTTGCCTCGAGTTTAGTCCGCAGATCATATAAAACAAGGGCAACCCCGACAGATATGTTATAGCTTTCGGTAAATCCAAACATAGGGATCATCACTTTATCATCTGCCTGCTCCAGCACGACGTCATTCAGACCATCCTTCTCCGATCCGAAGAAAACAGCAAGCTTTTCATTAACCTCCAAATCACCCAGGGTATAATCCGGATGATGAGGGGTCATTGCTATAATACGGTAGCCATCCTGCCTGAGCGCTTCGATGCATCTCAGAGCATTCCTTCCATCAGGGTCGTCATACTTTTTTAGCGTCAGCCACGACTCGGCTCCCCTGGTGACTTTTTCACTGATATCCAGTGTATTTCTGTCTTCTATGATATGGATATCCTGAATGCCCAGACAGTCGCAGCTTCTCAAAACGGCACTGGCATTATGCGGATGATAGACATCCTCAAGAGCGATGGTCAAATGGCGCGTCCGTTTATCGAGGATATCCCCCAGCAAATTCAAACGCTTTCTGGTAACAAATTGACTCAGATATGCTATTCGGTCATTCGTATCTGTCTTAATCATAACCTATTATCCTCAAGTAACTTCTTTGAATTCTTAAGATACTATCAATTTGCAATAGTTTTATGCGCACTTAACGTTAGGTATGGATAAAGGAATCGGAGGGACAAATCTACTCCAGGTGACTTCTTCTCCGACGCACTTCCAGATTTATTATTCCTATCTTCATGTAAAGTCATAATCACAAGCAGACGGTATTAATCCATCCGGCCATGAAATCGTATATGATTGCATTTGTTTTTTTGTTGTGTTTCGTCTTTACCGCAAGAGCACAAACGGTTGAACATATTGTAAAGCAAAATATAGCTGCACGTGGTGGATTACAGCAGATTGAAAAAGTACACTCCATTCAAATGTCGGGGTACGCAACCATGAACGGCATGAATGCCCCCTTTACAATCATGATGGAAAGACCGGGCAAGCTGCGGATCGATCTGCACATGCAAAATAATACGATTGTTCAGGCATATGACGGGAATATCGGATGGGCACGGATTCCCGACGGCAATGGTTCGATAGTCCGTCAGATGTCTCCTTCAGAAGCACAATCGCTGAAAGATGAAGCGGATTTTGATGGACCCCTGATCCACTACAAGCAAAAAGGCAACAAGGTTGTTCTGCTGGGGAGAGTAATGTCGAACGGTATTGATTCCTATAAGTTGCTTGTCACGAACCCTAAGGGCGAAAAGACAACGATGTTGGTTAATGCCCGTTCATACAACATCACCGGTGAGATAACACATAAAAAAGTTACCGGATCGAATCCTGTTTCGTCACACATGGCCAAAATTGAGACAAACTACAGCGATTTCAAACATGTCCGGGACTTGGTGCTGCCTTTTGCCATTGAGACCGTTGTCGATGGTAAAAGAATCTCGGATCTCAAGATTAACAACATTCAACTGAATCCGGATTTCCCTGATTCCCTCTTTACGATGCCCGCGAAGTAATCCGCTAACCGATCGTACTACCCGTTTTTTTGAATTTGCAGATGAAAAATCCTTCATAGATATGATCGGGTAGTATTCTTCTTGCCCGTTCAACGTGCCGGTCAAATTCTTTATGTTTCCATGATGTCAGTCCGTTCATCCATTGCGCGGATTCGGGCATCTCTATTTCCTCGATGGAAAGGTTCGCTCCGAATTGCTGGAGAATGCGATCTACCACGCCCTCGTTTTCTTCCGGTGCAAATGTACATGTTGAATAGACAAGGGTACCACCAGGCTTCAGGCATTGAACAGCTGAGAAGAGAAGCCTGCTCTGTTTACGAACCATCTCCTTGACCTTTCGCATCGACCAGTAATGATAGGTCTCCGGATCACTTTCCAGAAAGCGGCCCTCCGTCGAACAGGGAGCATCAAGGAGTACGCAATCAAAGGCTTCCATATTCCTCTTCCATACTCGTTCCCCATCCCCCATATGGGTTTTAACAAAACCTGCACCATTCCTGGC
>DATFNI010000048.1:0-11344 GCA_035266485.1 Balneolales bacterium | reverse complement strand
CTCAAAAGATATTCACTAATCAAACGTAACGATAAAGGAAAAGTACTATGAAAAAGACAATGCATCTGCTCCTGCTGATGGTCTTATTCCCACTGATTGCCATGGCTCAGCAGTTTAAATATAAGCTGGCCAATTCAGGTGATCAGAATGTCAAGATTGCCATGGATCGGGAATCGGACTTCACGATTCAGGGCTATGATGGGGACCAGGTAGTAATCGATGCCCTTGACTATCAGCCACCGCCGGAAAAGGCAAAAGGAATGAAAGCACTCTACGCCGCCGCCGAGGATAACACCGGAATTGGACTATCGGTTACCAAAGAGAATAATGTGCTGCGTATCGTTCGTGCGTCCCGCCGTGAAGGCCGCTACACGATTAAAATTCCGGATAAAGCAAACCTCAAGGTTGAGGAAGTTAATTTTGGTGGCAAGGAAATCAACATTTCGAATATGAAAGGGGAGATCGAGGTAAAATCAAAGACCTCCAATGTAAAACTGACCGAGGTCTCCGGTCCGGTAACGGCCAGCAGCATCAGCGGGAACATTACGGTTGTGTATTCGGATATGAATATGCAAAAACCGACATCGATTTCGGATATCAGCGGCACCATTGATATCACACTGCCTGCCGCTGCAAAAGCAGATTTCAAGATGAAATCCGTTTCCGGGGAGGTCTATACCGATTTTAATATGGATCTGAAAAACAAGCGCAACGACATGCAGATGATCAGCGGAGGCAGCACCATTGAGGGATCTATAAACGGCGGTGGTGTTGATTTCAACCTGAATTCCGTCAGCGGCAACATATACGTCCGTAAGAACAAGTAAGGGTAATCCCCCGTGATTACCCTTACCGTGGTTACACCCCTCGTCTGATCCGCCACACACCACCTCTAAAACCCGATAACATCATGAAATACATTGTATTGCTGACCATGCTCTGGTTGGCAACCATGGGCGAAGTATGCCTTGGACAAACGACCTTCCGGAAGGAATTGACCTGGGAAAAAGGCCAGCTAATCGATCTGAATCTGAAGTTTGGGAAAAATATGCAGGTGACCGGCTGGGATCAGAATGAGGTTGCAGTTATCGCAAGAGTGACGATTAATGAGGGCCATCAGGATTCACTGTTCAGCCTCGCAGCTTCAAGTGGCAATGCTATAAATATCCTTGCAGATATCAACAGAAAGGATCTTTCGGTCCATGAATGGCTTGACGGCTGCCCGAAGGAACAGCGAATGATGACCATCGATGATCACACGAGTTTATGTGTGGACATCTCATATGAAGTTCACATTCCCAAAAATGCATCCGTGAATTTATCCAGTATAAGTGCAAATATGACCATCCACGGTTTGCATGGACCGGTCCGGGCAAAATCCATAAGCGGCTTCATTGATTTTTCAATGCCGGAAAATGCGAAAGCGGATCTGGCTCTGAAATCAATCACGGGTGAATTGTATACGAACATCGGGGGGATCAACTGGCTGAATCGGAAAGATCACATTCCAATGGTCGGATACCTGCTGCGAGGCCAAATTGGTGGCGGTGGTCCCGAATTGCATCTCGAATCAATCAGCAACGACATCTATTTGCGTGCGCAGAAATGAAGGAAAATCCAGAGACGTCTGTAACCTTTGCAAATAAAACGAGTGTACCTGGAAAAAGATTAAATAAAAAATAGGGGATTTATTACGTGGGTCATTTAGTTGTGCTCTTGCTGTTTGGATACATTTCCGTTTTAAACCCTGTCGGATCCGGTTCCCGGCCGGATTCGGTCTGCGCCGAAAGGACAACCCAACCTATTCATGTGGACGGATTGCTCAATGAACCTGCCTGGGAAACGGCACCACCGATCAGGAATTTTAAAGAACGTGATCCGAATGAAGGGACTAAACCGTCTGAAAAAACGGTCGTCAGGGTTCTCTATGATAACAATGCCATCTATATAGGTGCCCGGATGTATGACAATGCCCCCGACTCCATTGTTGCCCAGTTGGGGCGGCGCGATGCCAACCTGACGGCTGACGATTTCACCGTGTATCTCGATCCTTATAATGATAAGCAGACCGGGTTTTATTTTGGGGTCAATGCCGCAGGCGCCATTTCTGATGGTACACTATATAATGATACCTGGGATGACGACTCATGGGATGGAGTCTGGTCTGGCAAGGCACACATCGATAGCGTTGGATGGACCGTCGAGATGCGGATTCCCTATTCCCAGCTTCGGTTTGAAAAAAAGAAGGACAACGTCTGGGGCATCGATTTCATGCGGATGATCGCGCGTAAAAACGAAAAGGATTACCTGCAATACACTCCCAAAAACGGTAATGGATTCGTCTCCCGTTTTGATAACCTGGTAGGAATCGACAACATAAAGCCGACTCATCATTTTGAAATCACGCCATACTTAACCTCGAAAGCGTCCTGCCTGGAACATGACGCCGGAGATCCTTTCAACAAAGGTTCGCAATATAATTTCAATGCCGGAGTGGATTTAAAAACGTCAATTGGCAGCAATCTTACATTAAATGGCACGATCAATCCGGATTTTGGCCAGGTGGAAGTGGACCCGGCTGTAGTTAACCTGAGCGATGTCGAAACGTTTTATCCGGAAAAGAGACCATTTTTTATAGAGGGATCTAGTTTCTTCAATTTCGGTCAGGGTGGCGCCACCAGCTACTGGGGCTTTAACTGGTGGAATCCCACTTTTTTCTATACACGTCGTATCGGACAACGGCCGCAGGGCAGCGTGCCGGATGCCGATTACACCGACTTCCCCGACGCCACTCACATCATAGGTGCAGCCAAACTGACGGGAAGAGAAAAAGGAAACTGGAACATCGGCGTGTTGCAGGCGGTGACTGCCAAAGAAGATGCCCGATATACTATTGGAACGGATCAACACCGCATACCGGTAGAGCCGTTGACATACTACGGCGTTGCCCGGGCTCAAAAGCAGTTCAATGATGCCCGGCAGAGTATTGGAATACTCACCACCTTTACCCAAAGGAGTATGAATAGCAACGTCTTAAAAGATCAGTTCAACAACAACGCCGCAGTAATTGGACTTGATGGCTGGACATTCCTTGACAGGGACCGAAGCTGGGTGGTCAGTGGCTGGATGGCCATGAGTCATCTTACCGGTACGCGTCAACGTATGCTGGATGTTCAATCAAACTCGACGCACTATCTACAAATGCCCGATGCGCGCAGTTACAGCATCGACAGTACAGCTACCTCTTTGACCGGATACGCGACACGTATTCAGATCAACAAGCAGAAGGGAAATGTGATTGTCAATTCCGCCATAGGGATCATCAGTCCCCGTTTTGATTTGAACGACGTTGGATTCCTGCCATGGACAGATAAAATCAATATGCATTTTGCAGGAGGCTACAAATGGACGAAGCCAACCAATTGGTATCGCTCTGCAGATGTTCTTGGTGCCGTATTTGCCACATTCGATTATGATGGCGATCCCACCTGGAGCGGGGTTTGGAACTCGGTCAGCCTGGAGTTCCTGAATTATCTGAACGTTCAGTTAAATACCGCATACAATCCAAAAACCTTTAACGATCGACTGACACGAGGCGGTCCGCTGACTGTGAACAAGCCCGGAATTGAGTTTTCTCCCTCTTTAAGTACGGACAGCCGTAAAGCTGTTGTATTATCACTTTGGGGCGATGGGTATTACGACCAGGATGGTTCGATCAGCCGCAGTATCGGTTCTGATATCACATGGAAACCGGCTTCGAGTCTTTCACTGACGGTTAGTCCCGAGTACGACTGGAATATCGACAAGGCGCATTATGTTGATACTTTCCCGGATCCTTATGCGGTGAATACCTTTGATCATCGATACGTTTTTGCCGAACTGAATCAGCACACCGTATCATCGAGCATTCGGATCAATTGGACCTTTACGCCGAAACTGAGCCTCCAGATGTACATGCAGCCGCTTATCTCGGCAGGATCGTATACTAATTTTAAGGAGCTGAGCAGGCCCAAGAGTTATGATTTCCTGATCTATGGCCGGGACGGGTCTACATTCAACCCGCAAACCCACATGGCCGACCCTGATGGTCCCGGACCGGCGGCTTCGATCGATGTTGGCAATCCCAATTTCAACTATAGGTCATTACGCGGCGATGCCATCCTGCGCTGGGAATTTCACCCGGGATCCACGCTGTATTTTGTGTGGACCCAGTCTCGCTCCTCGACTTTGCAGACAGGGCGATTTGGTTTTACCCACTCGATCAATCATCTGTTCGATTCCCATCCGAATAATATATTCCTGGTTAAGTTCTCTTACTGGATGAACGTATAAGGGTTATTCGCTGTAGACGAATGCTTCCCCTGGAGTTCAATTGATCGTGACTGATTTTGTGATCACGGTATGGTATGGCGCAGAGATCCGAACTCTTACTACTCTTAGTGCGTTAGCTTAACGAATGAAATATCTAACCAATTGAGAGATAGTTTTATATAATGAAAAGAATTATTGATAACGTTTACCTTTATCGTCCCCAACATAATGATGACCCGAACCAGATCTATAATATTACTTTTGAAGATGGAAAAATAACGGCCATTAAGGAAGGCCGGGTAAAGGATGATGCCGATCAGATTTTGGATGGCCATGGCAAGACACTGACAGCTTCTTTTAACGACTCGCATATGCACCTTCTCCGTTTCGGACTAATGAAAGAAGAACTGGACCTGAGGAAGGTGGTCACCTGGCAAGAGATGAAATACGAGATCGAACAAGGTATTAACGAACGCATCCTGAACGAGAATGACTGGATTGTCGGCAGGGGGATGAAAGACAACAATTTTAAGGATATTAACCATTTAATCACTGCAGACGAACTGGATGAGGTCGATGTTGATAAACCACTTTTTGTATTGCATGACAGTGGTCATGAGTGTGTTGTAAATCATAAAGCACTTGATATTTTGAAAGAAGAGAAGGAGCTGTCAGACAAACATGAGGCTTTCATCGAGCGGGATGAAAACGGGGAGATGACCGGACGGTTTAAAGATACCGCAGTGCATTTCATAAAATTCATTTTTCGCAAAAAGAGCGACCGGGAAATTCGGGAGGCTGTACGCTCGGCGGTACCGCACCTTCTGAAGAAGGGGATTACTTCGGTTCAGACGGATGATCTGAATTATGCCGGTTCCTATCAGAGATTGTGGGATGCTTACAATGAACTGGAAAAAAAAGGTGAACTTCCGATCAAGGTTTACCTGCATCATTATGTCTTCAATCGGCAGGGTTTGGAGGATTTCCTGAATAATTTCGATAAAAGAAGCGGTGAAGGCAGTGAACACGTGCGAATTGGCGCGGTGAAGATTTTCCTCGATGGCACGCAAAGATTACATACGGCAGCTGTGCGGGAACCCTATAATGACATGCCGGGCACGACGGGGGAATTGATATATACGCAGGAAGAGTTGAATGAACTGGTACGTCTGGCTGATCAGAATAAGATGCAGGTGACCATGCATGCGATTGGCGATCGTACTATTGACGAGGGAATTACGGCGATCCGTGATAACGGGTCACCCGAAATGCGTCATCGCCTGATTCATGTGCAGACACTGGCTCCCGATCTGCTGGAAAAACTGCAAAAATCTGATATCTGCGTAGAAATACAACCAGGCTCTGTGATGAAGGAATACAATAAGTATAAAGAGTGGTTCGGGGAAGAACGCGCACCATATTGTAACATGGCGAATTCCATCTCAGAATATGGAATCACATTCACGGCAAGTTCGGACACTCCGGTCGATCCATTGGATCCTCACAATAATATCTTTGCTGCCGTGAACCGTACTGACAGGGAAGGAAATCCCCATGGCGGCTGGATGCCTCAAGAGAAGATGCCGGTTGACACAGCCTATAAAGCATATACTGAAACTCCAGCATATATCGAGTTCCTGGAAGAGAAGAAAGGGAAGATTGAAAAAGGATTTGATGCCGATTTTATCTTGCTTTCTGATCACCCCAAAAAGATTTCAAAAGAAAAATTGAAAGACATCACCGTTACGGAAACCTGGGTTGACGGGGAACGCGTCTATATGAACTAATCAATTGATTTTCCGGGAATTATGTCCCCGGAATTCCATCCTATTGACCATTAGAGAAGATATTAACCTGTAATTTCACCCCTGGATATCCGGGTATTAATTTTCCTCACCTTGCATTTACCCCTTATATAAACGTATTACCTCATAAGAGTTGGAATCTGTAGATATACTGGCACATTAGAAATAATTAACATAACAATGTTAATATAATGTCAAAATGAATGGTGGAGAAAGTATGTGATTTCGTTTGGGCAGAAGTCAACTATTTCGAAACTGCATTTCAATAAATATAAAATGATTTTCCGGGCTTGTGAAAATCAAATATGAAGATCGATCAAGCATGAAAATAGGATATTTGCTGGCAGTCAATGTAATTCAAAAGAGGTAAGACATGGATGAATTTACCAGAGAAGATGTAGCATCATCTTTTATACCCGATCTGGCTGGGACGGAGAAAAAGCAATTGCAGGCCTTCTTTTATCTTTATAAGTCGTTTTATGAGGAATTTTGGAGGTATGCTAAATCAAGAATGGGTGAACTTACGGCCCTGAAACTGTTAACAGGGAACAGAACGGAATGTACAAGCGAGGAGTATTGCGCATGGACACTCGCGCTGGTTGAAGATGCTGTGTTTAAAGACCAGTGGAAACCCTATCTGGAGTATCTCGCTCTGCTGGGACAAACATACGCGGGGAGAGATCTGGATTTTCATTTTTGGTACGACATCGCAAAATTAATTCGCGATTTCTACACGCCCAAGTTGATTGAAAATGATATTGAAAGACAGGATGTGGTGATATCTGCTCTAAACGGAATGGAGCATTTTATCCATATAAGCATGAGGGCCGTTGAAGAAGCGTACTTATCCGAGAAGCAGATTATCATTGAATCCCAGAAGAGGGACCAGGATCGATTGAATAAGGATGCTCAGTTATTAGTCTATAATGTCTCCCACGACCTGAAGCAGCCATTAACTACAGTCAAAGGACTCATTTCTCTGTTAGGTGAACAATATCCGCAATTGTTAAAAGGGGAGTCGGGGACGTATATGGAGCATATTTCCAAATCAACCGAATGGATGGAACAGCTTATCACCGGGTTGCTGGATTATTCTAAAATCGGGCAAACGAGACAACCGGAAGAAGTCGATCTGAATGTACTGGTTGAAGATACCCTTTTTGAAATGTATCCCTGGGTCAAAAGTGTCAACGCGAAAATCGAAGTGGAAAGACTTCCCACGTTGACGGTTTACCCCATCGAAGTAAAACTGTTGTTTCAGAACTTGATAGGAAACGCACTGAAATATCGGAAAGAGGGTCGAGCTCCTGAAATCAGGATCAGGTCAGAGTTGAAGGGGAATAAGTGGCAGCTTATGGTTGCAGATAATGGCATCGGCATTGATCCGGAGTATAAAGATGAGATCTTTATTCTATTTAGAAGGCTTCACAGCAGCAATCAGGTCAGTGGTACCGGCATCGGACTGGCACACTGTAAAAAAATTGTAGAATTGCACAATGGCGAAATTGGAGTTGAGTCTACGCCGGGGAAGGGCAGTACATTCTTTTTTACCATGTCGGATGTCGAAGTTGCATCGATGAGCCCTAAAGACATGAGTTCCCCAATCACAGATATAAAATCCGGAGAACATAAAAGACTAAACAAATTAAAAGAAGCCTTGTAACGTATTGTATCACAAGGCTTCTTTATCAAAACTTAGAATCCGGCCTTATCTTGAATGAACCGGGAATCTGAGAAGTACCCTTTTGTCTGATCGTTATTGTTCGCTGCCAAACTCAAAGTCGTGCGGAGCATTTTCGCCCTTGAGATACTTTAGAAAATAGGCCCATCTGCGATTCCTGAAATACGATCTTGCATAACCGTAACCATGCCGCGCATTGGGAATGATGAACATGTCAAAGTCTTTATTGGCTTTAATCAGTGCATCGGCAACCAACAGTGTGTTGGATGGCGGGACATTGTTATCCATTAAACCGCATGCAAGAAGCAAATGGCCCTTCAGGTTTTTGGCATATACTTCATTGGCCTGGCTGGTGTAATTACTGCTATCCCCCTCCATCTTGAGCAATCCCTGGTATTTATCACCCCAGTTGGCCTCGTAATTCCGGTTGTCGTGGTTGCCGGATTCGGAAACGGCCACTTTGAAAAAGTCCGGGTAGGAAAGCATGGCATCGGTTGAAGCAAACCCGCCGCCGGAATGTCCCCAGATACCAACGCGATTAATATCTATCCAGGAATGCCGTTTGGCCAGTTGCTTGATCATCGCGACCTGGTCGGGGAGGCCGTTGTCGTGCATATTTCCATACCAGTAATCCTGGAAAGCTTTAGAACGGCCGGGTGTTCCCAGGGCATTCACTTCAACAATGATAAATCCGAGTTCGGCCAGCGACTGATGCATCGATACATTGAATGACCACGTCCTCACGCTGCCGGTTTGCGGTCCGGGATAAATATAATCGATTACCGGGTATGACTTCGTGGAGTCAAAATTGGTTGGCGTGAACAATTTCCCGTAAAGCGTCGTCTTACCATCCCTGGCTTTTACGGTAAAAACATCCGCGGGCTTCCATCCCATCGCTTTAAGATCCGAAATATCCGCTTTTTCAAGCGTCATCAGCTTCTTGCCCCGCATATTCCTTACGACTGAAACGGGTGGCATATCCGTTGTCGAATAGGTATCCACAAAGTATTTCCCATTCGTGGATATGGTTACTACATGGTTGGCTGTTTCAGGGGTAAGAAGCTTCAGGTGTTTCCCGCTGAAATCTATACTGTACAGATAATGAAAATAGGGATTCCCTTCCTGCCGGCATGACCCGGTGAAATAAATTTTGTGGTCTTTCTTGTCGATATAGCGCACCTGTAATACATTCCAATCACCTTTAGTTATTGGATATTTAAGCTCACCTGTCTTCAGGTTATACATATACAGGTGTCCCCAGTTGCTGCGCTGCGAATACCATATTATTTCATTGCGCCTGGGCAGCACATGCCAGTTAACCTTGTTTTCACCGGATTCATAGAACGTTTTCACCTGCTCATCCAGGACGGTGCGTATATCACCTGTTTGTGGATCAGCGATTCGCAGTGTTGCTTTTTGCAGGTTGCGGGTCACGGAAACGAACGCCAGCTTATCGCTGTCCGGGAACCATTCTGTATCCAGAAAACTCCCGTCGTCACCGGCGATGTGATCGCTGATAGTGGACCGTTGCGCATCGGCTTGCATTTTAAGATGTACCACTTCGGGGTGATGGGGCTTGAGGTTGATGATTACCCGTTCTATCCGAAAGATGGCACTGTCGCCGGGCAGGGCATATTTCCATTTTTCCAATCTCGGATGACCTACATTGGTACTGACAAGATACATGTCTTTCACCTCGCGGCTGTCCTGTCTGAAGGTTGCGATGTGTTTTGAATCGGGCGACCAGCGTACAACAGGCCTTTTGCTTTTAATCCACCCTCCGTTATTTGTGCCGTAACCATAATTCTTCTGGCCGTCAAATGTCAACTGGGTAGGCTGACCGGTCCTGAGGTCCCGCATCCACAAATTGTAATCCTTGATATAAACGGCTTTTGTACCGTCGGGAGAAATCACTTCATCGCCCGAGGCTACATATTCACAGTTATACGTTTCGAGGTTACAGCCATAGGTCGTGCCGGAGACGGTGACTTCCAGATGTTTTCCATCAGGTGACAAACGCATATCCCGTAAATACAAATGATCCGGATCTATTTTTTCCCCTTCTATATCAGAAAGGGCTTTAGCCAGCTTGTTCTGATCAAAAGCCACGCTTTTTTCCCCCGTTGCCGGATAAGCGATCATAAATCTGCTTCCGTCCGCCTTTTTGTCGAGGTAAAGCAATCGCCCTCCTATCTGCCATGTGGCATCGGAAATCACGTTATGGACAAGTGATTCGGTGTGCGACGGTAAAAACTGTTTTGCCCGCTGATATGCCTGCATGATATCATCGTTTTGCTGTGCTATACACACACTTGCCGTAAGAAATAAAATGATGCTTACGGATAGGATTTTTGAGGATAATGACTTCATTGCTCTATTATTTGTGAAAGAAAAGGCCGTCAGACTTAACAAATGATTTTATGAACGACGACGGGCTTATTCAACTGCCTAATGTCAAAAGATGTAAGAACGAGGATGAAGCCGGCCGCATACGAAACGGGCTTCTCGCTTGACCACGGGATTTTTGCTAGATTGAGGGTGGAGGACTACAGGGCCACTACGCATTTATTAAAATCGATGGAAATATGATTACAGTTTACGGTATTGATGAGTATCTAAATCCCATAAAGTCAAAAATTTCAGATACGCTACATGGTTGTATGACAAAGGTTCTCGGTATGCCTGCGGACAAGAGGGCGCATCGATTCATACCGTTGGATAAAAGCAATTTCTATTATCCGGCCGGACGCAGCGATCACTACACGGTAATTGAAATAAATATGATGGAAGGTAGATCAGTTGATACAAAAAAGGCCCTAATAAAGGCCATTTTCGATGCTTTTGAAAGTGAATTATCAATATCTCCTGCTGATGTTGAAATCACAATAGATGAACAACCGGCTCACTGCTGGGGATTCCGTGGAATCACCGGGGACGAGGCAAAGTTGAACTACAAGATCAACGTGTAAGAGGTCGGTGATGCCTGTATCGCCCGGAGTTTAGAGGAGAAGATTATATGATTGCCTGAAACATTATCTTAAATTGATTTACAGAGAGCGCATAATCGATGAAACAAGAGGAGGTCCAAAAGTTTATTGTCGTGGGTATTTGGAACAGCGGGATAAACCGTTTCTCTGATTATTTCCCCGCAAAAACCGTACGAGTCTTTAAGTCAGGCGCAGAGAGACAGCATCAGCAATCAACTTCAAAAAGCGGGTGCGACGAAAGGTGAGTTTAAGCCTGTTTCTGATGATTATTTAAAATTTCTGGTAACAGAACTCAGGCCCTACATCGATAAAAAATATTCCGTTTACACCGACCGGGAGCATACGTTTGTAGTTGGAAGCAGTATGGGTGCGTTGATATCCATATACGCGATTTGTGAATACCCCAAAATCTTTGGCGGCGCCGCCTGTCTCAGTACTCACTGGACGGGTACTTTCACACTCGAACATAATCCAATACCGGCAGCATTCTGCAACTACCTGAAAGCTCATCTTCCCAGGCCCGGGCAACATAGGATCTACTTTGACTGCGGCAATAAAAC
>DATFNI010000047.1:0-5515 GCA_035266485.1 Balneolales bacterium | reverse complement strand
CCTCTTGCATTCGATTTCCGGATTGCCGCAGAACACAGCCGGTTTCATTTCAACCAGTCGCAGTTTTATCTCACACCGGGATGGGGTGGATTAACCCGGCTAATTGAACGCGTTGGAAGAGCACGTGCCCTCGAATGGCTGGCTACGGGTCGGTCGGTGACGGCTCAGGAAGCGTTGATGGCCGGTTTGATTAATCACTCGTTCTCCGGAGACCAACTGGACCGGGAGGTCTCGAGGCTCGGGGAACTGATGGCCAGGAACGACCGGCATCTGATCCGGGCGCTCAAGGAAGGAGCCGAAAGGGCTGTTGAAATAGAACGCAAAGAATCGCTGGAAGCGGAGCTGGAAGTTTTTGCACGCCTGTGGGGTTCCGCGGAGCACCACAAACGTGTTGAAGAGTTTCTGAACAGAAAGAATGAATAGGCTTTTGAACAAGTGGTAATCAGTCGCGGAATGATTCTGATTGGTTAGTTTGAGTTTGTTTGTGATTTCCCGCTTTCCACTTTGTTTGCCAGGGTCATGGTAGCCTCGTAAAATTTGCCCCGGCGGAAGATTACAAAATGCACGGTGTCCCCTTTCTTATATTCGCGTAACAGAGCCTGGAAGTGGGTATAGCTGTATATCCGTTCGTCACCGACCTTCCAAAGGATATCTCCGGGCAATATGCCCGCTTTGTAAGCCGGTCCATCACGATTTACACTATATACGTAGACGCCTTGGATGAGCGGTAAATCATATTTATAGGCTGTTTGAAGGCTGATCGGCCTTACCTGGAATCCGGGATCAAAGCCAAGTGTGACCTTGCCATGTTCTTCCAGTTGATTTACAATCTTTACAATCGTGTTGCTGGGAATAGCGAAACCCAGCCCAACAAAGCCGTTACTGGTTCCCCCGGTATAGATAAAAGTATTCATACCAATGACCTGGCCCAGTGAGTTGATGAGCGGGCCTCCGGAATTGCCGCGATTAATGGCCGCATCAGTTTGCAGCATATTGAGATAGGCACGCGGCTCGTTGGGATTCGGACGGAAATCCCGGTTTTTTGCACTAATTACGCCTACCGTGACGGTGGGTTTACCATCCTCGAATAAACCGAATGGATTGCCAATGGCGATGCACCACTCGCCCACTAACTCCTTGTCTGAGTTTCCAAAGTGCACATATTTAAGTTTTTTATCAGAGTTTATTTTAAGAAGAGCGATATCGGCATATTCGTCCTCTCCCAGGAGCTTGGCATCGTAGCTCTTTCCGGAAAACGTAACAAGGATCTTGTTCGGGTTTTTCCCGATAACGTGCTGGTTGGTCACAACAAGTCCGTCCGGACTGATGATGAAACCTGAACCCAGACTTTTGTATTGGCGCATTCTGCCCGGGTTAATGAAATAACCGAAAAAAGGATCGTAACTGTAACTCTGATCTTCTTTAACCACCTCCGTCACACTGACGCTGACCACGGTAGGGCTTACCTCAGCCGTGGCCCTGGTAATGGCATTTTGCCGGCTGTCTGTGACAGCCTTATCCGACGAATCAAGTTTTTTCCTGGACTTCCCGGTATCAACACCCTGAAAAAAAGAGGCAATTTTACTTTCCCTGTGGATAGGAGTAACAGTAGAGGTATCCTTTTTTTGCGAAATATTGGAGTTGGACCCAGCGGCTTGATTTGTCCCCTTCCTGCATCCTGCCAAAACAGAAATAGCAGTCAATAAAATTATTACATATTTGCTGTTTGATGAAAGCATAGTATTAGTCAATCAGTATTTAGTGAGGCCAACTGTTCCATACCAGCTTCAATTACTTCTTTTTTTGCAGCTTCAAGCGGTCCGTTGTGCCAGGCACCTGCGGCTCTGTCGTGTCCGCCACCACCAAATAAACGCGCCCAGACGTTCGCGAGTATACCCGATTTTGTACGGAGGCTGAGTTTTATTCTTCCGTCAAGTTCACAGAATAATACGGCGGCCCTGGTGCCGGCCAGGCTTAGCGGGTAGGAAACGAAGCCTTCTGTGTCGGCATATGTGCAATGTGTGTCCCTGAGCATCTTATCAGTTATGGTGATGGTTCCGATCTGGTCATCGGCGAAGGTCTCTACCGTTTCCAGTGCCAGACCTAATAGCCTCATCTGATCCGGTGTGCGGTCGTCATAAATTTTTTCGTGAATCTCATTGGGCTTGAAATTGCCACGCCTGAGAAGATCGGCAACGATCAGGTGAACTTCAGGGGTGACCGATTCAAAACGAAAAGAGCCGGTATCTGTCATGATGCCCGTGTAGAGTGCTTTAGCTGCTGCCTCATCGATCAGGTCCGGATCGGACGCATCGAAGACATGGTATACCAGTTCAGCAGATGAAGAAGCGGTCATAACACTGTAAGTATCATCAAAACTTTCCACGTCCGGATCGGGATGGTGATCGATTAGATAGCGTGGTTTATTGGTAGTAAAAACATAAGAACCGAGCTCTCCGAACCGATTGGCGCGGTTACCATCGATAAAGACAAAGGCTTCACACTGATCAATTAATTTTTTTTTAGGAGAAATGATCTTCAGATAATCCTCAAGCCATTTAATGTTGGAAGGAACCTCATCCTGGTTGAACGGAACCGCTTCAACCCCGTTTTTTTGCAGCCAGATAGTGAGAGCAATCTGCGATCCAATGGCATCTCCATCGGGACGTTCATGCGAAAAAACGCCGACTTTATGGTAGCTGAGCAGTTCTTTAATAATTTTTTTAAGCATTGATGATACCATTTAAGACCTGCCCAAAATGACTAAGGTCCGTTATCCTGTCTTCTTTAAAATTGTTATGTGTGAAAAAATACAACGACTCTCATCGTGAAATCTTATGATTATCGTAGGTTAGGTTTCGAAAAACAAGCCGGTAATCGTATTCCAAAACATATAGCAATATAGTAAAGTGGAGAAAATTGTTACGATTTGGGCACTGTCAATACTTTCGATACCTCACCCCAACCCCTCCAAAGGGATGGAGAGTGGCGGGGGTGAGATGCAATTATTCGTGGGATCGTATGGCCTCGAAGAAGCGAACGGTATCCATCGTTTCTCTAACGTCGTGTACGCGCAGAATGGATGCGCCCCGTATCATGGCATCGTAATGAATAGCGAGAGTAGCGGGGAGACGTTCATCGGTTGGGCGGTTTGCGATCAATTTCTGGATCAGGGATTTTCGCGAGGCGCCGATGAGCACAGGATATCCCAGATCGGTGAAGCGCTGCAGATGTGCAAGAAGGCTGAGATTATGGTCGAGCGTTTTGCCAAAACCGATGCCAGGATCGACTACCAGGTTACGGGCCCCCTTTTTTCGTGCGAGTGACGTTTGTTGATCGAGGAAAGAGTAAACCTCCTCAACAACGTCATCATATTCAGGATTGATCTGCATCGTCTTGGGATTTCCTTTGGAATGCATGATCACCAAACCCGCGTCATACTGCGCACACAGGGTGGCAATCTCCGGGTCATTCTGAAGCCCGCCTACGTCGTTGATAATATCGGCACCTGATTCAAGAGATGGCCCGGCCACTTCCGCCTTTGTGGTGTCAACGGATATGAATATGTCCGGGAACTCCCGGCGGATGGCCGCCAGTACAGGCAGTATCCGTTCCAGTTCTTCTCCAGCCGGGACCGGATCTGACCCGGGGCGTGTCGACTCACCGCCGATATCAATAATATCGGCACCCCCGGCGATCAACTCCCGGATGTGTTGAACCGCCTGTTTCGGTTTTAAAAAAAGCCCCCCATCCGAAAAAGAATCGGGCGTAACATTGACAATGCCCATTACCCGTGGCGTGGACAAATCAAGCGCCTTTCCACGGGCATGTAGCTGGAGATATTTGTGGCTGGTTGATATTGCCATGCGGTTGGTTACCTGCGTGGCACAAAACCACTCAGTCCCAATCCTCTTTTAATTCTTTTTCTTTGTCTTCTACCTCAGCCCATTTGTCCGCTTCCGGTAGTGGATCTTTGGTTTCGTTGATAATGCGGTCATCCCATTTTTCAGCGAGTCGCGCATTCCATTCGATGTAATGTTCCCATTTTTCGGGTACTTCGTCGTCGGCATAGATAGCTTCAACAGGGCATTCCGATACGCAAGCATCGCAATCGATGCAGTCATCAGGATCAATAGTCAAAAAATTTGGACCCTCACGAAAAGCATCCACCGGGCAAACTGCGGCACAATCAGTGTATTTACAATTAATACACGGTTCAGTTACAATGTAAGCCATGTAATGGTGTAATTAGAATTCGTTATAAAATTTACTAAGGCTCAAATATTATGCACAGATACGTTAAATGCAACGATAAAAAGCAGTATCGCAAAAGACGATTAGAAAAAATTGGAAAATAAAAAAGGGGAGCCGTTGCCGACCCCCCTCGAATAAGGCTTGTAAAGGATGCTTAGAAATAGAATTTGAAAGTAAAAACGGCCGTTCTTGGGTTACCGTAGAATACATTTGCGTCAGCACGCAAGCCATTTACGTCGTATGCATCGGAGATGTACGTTGTATTCATAACATTATCCAGATTGAACATTATTTCAGCTGATTGGATACCTGCAAACTTACCACCGACTTTGAAGTTATATCCGGTAGTCAGGTCAATGAGGCCATAAGCAGGCATTTTCCAGCCCTGGTGTCCAGCCAAAGAAGCGCTGGTACGGTAGGTCGGGTTAAATTCTGAATAGTAATCAGCCAGATATCGACCGCGGGGATTGATGAAGAAGGTACCTCCCTGTACGTGGAAACGATAGTTGAAGGAAAGAGTCGCCATCGTTTGTGGAGAGGCACTGACCTTCAGGTTTTTGATGTACAGGTGAGAAACACCAACTTTTTGATGGTTCTGGTTGAAGATGGTCGTTTGCACATCGTTTTCATAGTAGTTGTCTTCGAGAGCAAGACCGGCCTTGAACGAGAAGTCATCGCTCAGGTAAAAATGGCCGTTAACTTCGAGACCTTTGTGGATTTCATTCAGGCCCTGAACATTATAAAGATTATAGTTAGAAGCGCCTGGTGAAGTTGGCGCGCTGGTGTTGAACGTTTGATCGCCCCAGCGTGTGTGGTATAGATCGGCCGTAATTACGCTTCGGGATGAAACTTTCAGGCCCATTCCCAATTCGAAGTTGGTGACTTTTTCGTTGTGGCGGTTTTCGATAGGGGTGTTGGTGTATTGGAATACCCCGTTGAAGTAGGGGGCACGGTTGTTATAACCTGCATTGAAATACACGTTGAAGGCATTTGTGAGGTTAACATTGACACCACCTTTGACGATGAAACCCAGGAAGTTGTAGTAAGGGGTTTTGGGGTAGTTAGCTACGAAGTAGTCTCTCCGCGCGTAACCGGTGTTTGAAATAGCACCGTCAATAAATGCGCTGAATTGGTCGCTGGCATATTCCAACTGGCCGTTAATGCCGTATTTTTTTACGAAATCGTTGTTTTCGTAATTAATCTTATCGCCAGGATAGTAGGCGATGAGACCTGTATGATCAAATCCGCTTTGGTCGTAGTG
>DATFNI010000046.1:0-20968 GCA_035266485.1 Balneolales bacterium | reverse complement strand
ATCCAGGAGACCCTGAAGCAAAAAGAAATCCTGTTACAGGAAGTGCATCACAGAGTTAAAAATAATCTGGCCCTCATAACCAGCTTGCTTGATCTGCAGGTTAGCGACACCGAAGACATTATGGTATCGAGTCAACTGAGGCAGACGCAGATACGAATTCACTCGATTGCTCAAATTCATGAGTTATTGTACCAACACGACAACCTCGTTCGTATCCCATTCCATGATTATATGGATAACCTGATATTACGTGTTGCCAACACGTTTCCTGAAAAAAGATCATTGCTCAGGGTCACGTCGATGATCAACCATTTTGAACTGAATATAAACCAGGCGATTCCCTGTGGTTTACTTGTCAACGAGATTTTGCATCACCTTTATAAATTTACATTGATTACCCATCAACAAGGTCTGATCGACATAAATATCAAAGAGAGAGGTAACAAGATTCACATGCATTTTATGCTTGACAGGATGTATGTGACCAAAGAGATGAACTCAGAAAAGGATCAATCTCTGAGCATGAATATTATCCGGACGCTAGTTAACCAACTGGATGCCAATATCCGTATTCACGAGCATCCGCGATTCGAATTGTATCTCTCTTTCAAAAAAAATGATGAGCGTGGTTCAGCCAACTGTTTGCTGAACTAATAAAAATGCCTGATGAAATTACAATGCAAACGAATAAAACCATAAACATAACACCTCCCCAAAAATAACAAATGAAGTCAACCGTGAACGACTCGCTACAAAAGCTCATACTTGCCTATCATAATTCCCCGTCTGAGGAACTTCGACATGCCATTATCACCAGGACAATGCCACTTGTTCGGACTATCTCGAGGACAAGAATATTATGAGCCCCAGCTATGATATTGAAAAGCAGTCATGTTACAGTCATCTGGCCGATGAAATAAAGAAACTTAAAGAGAGAGATCAAATAATCCTGGCGATGTACTACTATGAAGAGATGACCCTGAATGAAATCGCCCAGGTGTTTGGGCTGACCAAAGCCCGCATTTCACAGATCATTGGCAAATTGCTTCAGAAGCTGCGTGGGGTTTTGCAAAAAGGTAAAAATGATACCTTCACAAGAATTTAGATATTTTTCTAAGTTTTGATTCAGAAAGCGAGGTAGCAGGATTATAGAACTCAGGCTGCTCTAAACCTTAAACTGGGCATTTTTGAGGGTACGCTGTAATTCTCGTTTGGCATCCTTCGTTGCAATATCCTGGCGCTTGTCGTATTGCCGTTTCCCATGAGCGAGTCCGATCAATACCTTGGCATACCCCCTCTTAAAATAGATTTTCAAGGGCACAATCGTATATCCCTTCTGACTGATATACTTGTCGATCTTACTGATTTCACTCTTATTGAGCAGCAACTTACGAATTCGGCGGGCATCATGATTGTTGTAGGATCCCTGTTCGTATTCCTTGATATACAAATCCTTGAGGAAGACCTCGCCTTTCTGCATATAGGCAAAGGAATCTGTAAAACTCGCATTGCCTTTTCGAAGGGATTTCACCTCTGTTCCCTGTAATACAATACCGGCCTCAAAAGTCTCATCAATGATGAAATCATGACGGGCCTTCCGATTATTTATTTCAGGTGTAGTTTTAGTCGGATTTTGGTCGCTCATAATACAAATCCTCCGGTCTTCTGACTTTCGAATTAATGAAGAAAACCCAGTCTTTTCAGGTCCGGAACAACAGCTTTCGGTACTGACTTATTCGGCATTGTCTTATACACATCGATGATCTGGTTGATCTGGCGCGTTGCTTCCTGATTGTGTGGATCCAGATCCAAAACATGGATGAAGTCCTTCAAAGCTACAGTCACCGCGAGGCGCATCTTGGCTGTTGCCGTATACGGACCGTAATACATATTCCATACGCCATCTTTCAGATAGAGCTTGGCCAGAGTCTGTTTTGACTGGGCATCGTTCTTTTTTTCCAGTTGAGGCACAACCTCTTTAAAAAGTGCCGGATTGAAGTCGTTCGATGTATCCTGATCCGTATTGTCGGAATTCAGCAGAAAATTGACTTTTTCCTGCAGGCTCTCAGATTCCAGTTTTGCCGGTATCGTTGTTTTTGAACCTTCATTCATTGGTGAAGTTTTAGATGACTTTTTGCTGCATGCGATAAGGCTCAGTCCGATAAACAGACCAAATAATGGGCCTTTGAGATACATAGATAAACCTGTTAGGGATTTAAAAGATAAATAGGATCTGGACTAATACAGAGTATAAAGATAATCATACTCAACCAACCAAGCACCATCCTCGTTCGGTCGAGCTTCTGTTCGTTGAGTACGGGCGGGTGATCGAGTTTTACCAGAAAAGCCAGGAAAAGGGTCCAAACCAGCCAGGTGGCATTGCCCTGAACATTTTGTGCACCCGCTATGACATAGATGTAAACAGCGGTGCTGATCAGTGAGCCAGCCCATACGGGTGCCATCCAGTTTTGTTCACCATCATAGGATTTGCGAAGCAGCATATATAAACCGGCTGCCCAGATAAGCCATCCAATAACTCCATATCCGTAATCCCACGAGACAAACTGGTTCGACAACATTGGTACCAGGCCGATACCACAAAGAACCGTGAGGATAGCAAAGAAAAGACGTGCCACAATCTTGTGATTGCGACGGCCGACCAGTGCATACAGAATATGACCACCGTCGAGCTGGCCGATGGGCATCAGGTTGAGCGCGGTGAAAAAGAGTCCCAGCCAGCCGGCAAATATCACCGGATAGTGATACATCTCCCACATTGGCGGTACATTATGGAAGAACATGCGCAGGAAATCAAAAAGCAAGGTGTTTCCAAGCATCAGAATCGCCCCGTTCTTTTCCGGAAGCGGGTGTGAGGGAAACTTGTGGAACTGAAGAATGAACTCTTTCAGATTCTCATGTCCCGGCAAGCCCATGATAAGATGCGTACCCGGCGAGGTAGCCATGCCAATGATCAGCAGTCCCAGTGAAACGACAAAACCGGCAAGCGGCCCGGCGATGCCAATGTCAAACAGCTTTTTGGTGGCTTCCACACGTTCCTTGATACGTATGACAGCTCCCATCGTACCAATAGGAGATATGATGGGAACCGGTATGAAATACGGCAGAGTCGTCTTAACCCGGTGGATGACCGAAGCTATGTAATGGCCAAATTCATGGGTCCCCAAAAATAACAGCAACATTGCCGCAAACAGGATTGCAGATGGCACCGAGGCCATAAAACCAACAAATAAAACCGTAAATGCAACGGATATATAAGTGACTACAAACAGACTGCTATGCTTGAGTATCGTTAAAAATGACAGATCCAGACGGTTGAACAGGTTTTGGTTCTCATGTCTGTCCAGAATCTCAAATTGACTGTTGATTTCTTCCAAAATATGCCTGTTAAATATCTTTACGTGAAATGGGCATGGTCATGCACCTCGCACCGCCACGGCCACGGCATAATTCATTGCCTGTAAAAGTGATCGCGATACGGGCGCTGCCCGTTGTATCAGGTGGGTTATCCCGGTATTTCTCCACAAAATCAAATTGATTCATGACCGTGTAACCATGCTCCTGTAACGCTGCAAAGGTCTGTGTATTTCGTTCATATCCTACGATGATGCCGGGTGCAAGAGCGAAAACGTTTGCGCCGTCTGTCCACTGCTCACGATTCTGTGTTATGGGATTATCTCCCCCGCATTTTATGAATGTAAATGGTTGACCTGTTAGTTCCTCCAGGGCCTGTTGCAAGGAAGGCATGGTACGGGTAATAAATCCATTTTGATTCCCGGACAGACATACAACATTATCCTTTCGATCCATAATGGCTGGTGGAAATACGATACATTCGTTTTTGTTCACAAATGTGAAAATCGTATCCAGATGCATGGATGAGCGTTGTTTTGGAATGTCTACAATCAGGATCTGCTCGACTCCCCACTCGAAGATAGCCCTTGCAGCCTTCATGATACCACTGAAAGAGGAACGTTCACTCATCCCAATAACCACAACGTTTTCACTGACTACCAGGATATCCCCGCCCTCAATGCTGTCGTAATGGGCCAGTCGAAACGATCGGTCCCTTAATGATTCAAATAGGGGATGATAATCTACCAGCATTTCCATAAGCAGAGACTCCCGGGCGCGGGCTTTACGGGCTGCGCGTGAAATGATAATGCTGTCATTGATGACGGCGGCCAGGTCCCTGGTAAACAGGATATTCGGTGACGGAAGTATATTGAACCCACGAAGCAATTCTGTCTGCCCAAGCAATGCGAATTCCAGCAATTCGGAAGCATCGAGACGCATCAGGTCCGTCTGTACTGCTTCCAGGTTAAGTTCGGGTAACCGATTTACCAGTTGATTCACAAAAAAGGTTCTGGCCTCATCTATCTTAAAACAATCGAACAATAAATCGGTGATCTCCTGTATTTGACCATCTTCGGGCATGACCGTTCGAAAGATCTCGAGCATATTTTTATGTTCACACTGGGCATCAGATTCATAAATAATATCATCGAACAGTAGTTGATCCTTAATTTCCGGACCAACCAGCGTTACTTCTTTTCCTGGTGTGTGAACGATCACACTTTGCAGATGACCGATTTCTGATGAAACACGCAACTTCATAGGTACGCTTCCTCCTGCTTATTTCAATAAATACTTCTCGGATAATGTCGACTAATATACATGATCAATGCTGTTTTTTATAAGAAAAAGTTGTGTAAGTGATATTGTTTATCAAAGGTAAGAATATCTTCAGGAATCATTCTCTCTTTTCCGGTGTACTCCCGGTGACAAGTCAGAATCACATAATAAACCACTTCAAAACTTGTTGATCATAATAGTTATATTGCTGCAGCAAAATTGTTGAGTTGTCTTTGCCTGGTCGATATATAAACAACCTTAGATAAACAGGTTATTCCAAGAGCAATCATTTCAGACACAGTCCTGCAAGTCAGGTCGAACGAATCGAAAACTTTATTTGATGAGTAAAAACTCGGAAATAGAATCCCTTATTTTCTTACTGGATGATCCCGATCCTTTTGTCAAGGAATCGGTCTACAACCGGTTGATGGATCTGGGGGATCAGGCTATTCCGCTTCTCGACGAATACCGTGTCAACAGCCGGGACCGGATACGCAAAGATGCTATTGAAAAAGTACTCCATGCCATCACCTTTCGGGAACTGGAAGAGGAATTCATGAATCTTGTTGATGATGGCATTGACAATCTTCTGGATTTGGAGGAGGCCACCTTCCTGCTGGCACGTTTTGATAACCCGACATTGAGAGTAGAACCGTATCAGCAAAAACTTGATCATCTGGCCGGGACCATACGTTCAGATATCATATACACTTATGATTCCCTGGATCGCATGAGGATCCTGCTTCATTTTGTTTTTTATGAAGAAGATTTCCGGGGAGCAGAAACCGATTATTTTCATCCCCATCATTCCTATATACACAAGGTTATCGACAGAAGGACAGGCATACCACTCTCGCTTTCATTCATTGTCCTTTTCTTATCAAGGCGCCTTGACCTACGGTTTTATGGAGTGAACCTGCCCATGCATTTTATTCTCAAATATGAAAATGAGAGCGAACAGATCTTTCTGGATCCTTTTCACCGCGGTAAAATTGTCAGTATGAATCAATGTGCCAATTTTCTCAGGATGAATGGCATTAAGCCGGATACGAGCTACTTCCAAAATGCTTCTGCTCCGGATATGCTGGCCCGCCATATCAGAAACCTGATTTACAGTTACGAAAAGCGTAAGGACAACGTTCGTGCTTCGAATCTCAATAAGCTTCTTTCATATGTAGAATTAAATTACGGTAAAGCATCACCTTCTGATAATGACTCTGAAAAACCGGATGATTTTTGAGGCTGTAGCAGCCTGAGCCTTCGTTAGGGAAGCACGACAGTGTAACATTTTCGTAGGTAAATAGACTGATATTATACACTTAAGATAATAATAATTCATCTGAAGCATGGATTGTTATAAAAAAAAATGGTAAGCTGTTAAGTAATTAGTGTACCAATAGTTGTTTTGCTAACCTTGTGGGGTTGCAGGAGTTAGGCTTTTCAAGTGCTGTGTCTACATCATAGGTGATGGACTATTCAGAATTATATTTTGCCGTTTCTAACAATGACGAGAGACGTATCAATCAGCTGGTTGATACCATCATGCCTGTTTTAGTAAGCTATCTCAGGGCAACCATGCAAGCTGAACTGGCGGACGCCAAAGACTGCGCACAGGTGGCTCTGATACGAACTATCAAAAAGATCAAGGAGAACAAGATCCATAAACCAGGCAGACTCTACTATTACCTGCTCAGTGCATGCCGGAACCATTATTTGCGCATGAGCGATGAACAAATCATTGAGTTTTCAGATAAAATAGAGACGTATTACGCTATTGAACCTCCGCGACAAATGGATATGATTATTGATAGCGAAAGAATTGATATTCTCGAAGATTGTTTAAAGCAACTCACCGATGAACATCGCAACTTTATTAATTACTGCCTGAGATTTCCCGACGCTGAGGCTAAGGACATTGCCGATGAATTTGATATCACCCCCAATAATGTATGGACCCGAAAACATCGAATCATAAAAATGCTACACAACTGTTATATGAAGAAATCCAACCAATAATTGTAAGGAATTGCGATTTCGCGTGTCTTATAGATAAAGAATAGGATTGATTCAATGTTATATATCTCGTGATTGCGTTAACAACCATATGGACAAAAATCAGATTTACAAAAGAATTGAGGATTATGCTTACGGCAGGTTGTCCAGTGCCGAAGTAGAAGACCTTTGGGTAAAAATCCTCGAAGATCCCGAGCTGCTCTCTTATCTCGAAACGGTGGCTCATTTAAGACAATTATCATCCAGCGAGAGCAAGGCCAGCACCTCTAAACGTGGTAAGACCTGGAATTCTGTAGTGAGGAAATCATTCCTGGCAATCGCCGCCTGCATGGTCATTGCGGTGGGTGTTTTGTACTATTTCCAGCTTTCTACAACCCCTGTTATGCCGAAAGCCCAGGCACTGATTCCGTCTTCAGATTACGAGTCTGTTGACGTATTCCGATCCGTCGACAGCAACCTTACTTCTCATGAGAAGGAATTGAACAAAGGTTTTGCCATGATGATTCGTCATCAGGATAATCAGGCAAAATCGGCTTTCAGGCATTTATTAGAGCAGAAACCTCAAAATGAACTCCAGGCAAAGTTGTTTTTTGATCTGGGGGCAATAGCCTATAATCATAGTCATTATACAACTGCTCTTGATGATTTTCATCTCGCTCTTTCCCATGCAAATAATGGGATTAATGAATGGCTTCCGGAAAAGATCAACTGGTACCTCGGGCAAACTCATTTACAGTTGAAGCAACAGCAGAAAACTGTCGATTACGTGGAGAGAGTTATAAAATACAATGGCTATTATCATAGCCGCGCCGAGTCACTTCTGACGAAACTGAACAAATAATCGGCAATCTCTGGGATTTACTCCGCCATTGGAATCGGCTTTTGGGTGAATAGAGAGTGTTCCATCAAGCTCTCCTGAACCCGTATTTCTTTTTCAGTTCTGTTTGATTTCACTTTCTCATATGTTCCATCGCTGTTCAAAGTCCATCGTTGGCCATTATCAGACTGATAAATATTTAACACGTATCCCAAATATTTTTTTAAAGCGCGATGTTCGATAGGAGCGAGGGATTCGACCCTGGCATCCAGGTTTCGGTGCATCCAGTCGGCAGAACCGATAAAATAAAGATCATCACTGCCGTGCATGAAATAGTAAATCCGTGAATGCTCAAGAAAACGGCCAACAACGGAACTGACCTTGATATTTTCGCTTAGCCCTTCTTTTCCGGGTATCAACCGGCAAACCCCGCGCACGATGAGTTCGATCTGGACACCGGCCTGTGACGCTTCGTACAGCTTTTGAATCACAAGTGGATCTTCAAGGCTGTTCATTTTTGCAACGATTCGTGCAGCCCTTTCTGATTTGGCCTCCTTAATTTCATATTCAATGAGTTCTAACATCTTTTGTCTCATGTAGCGTGGGGCTACGACCAGCTTCTTGTAATTCTGTTCGGGAGCATACCCGGTAAGAAAGTTAAAAAGGTCCGTTGCATCGGAGCCTACAACCTGATCGCATGTAAAATAACCGATATCCTCGTAGAGCTGTGCCGTCTTTGGATGGTAATTACCCGTCCCTAAATGCACATAAAGACGCAACCCTCCATCTTCCTCACGTACAACGACTGTCAATTTAGAGTGAATTTTCAATCCGGGTAACCCATAAGCAACATGAACACCTGCTTTTTCCAGTTTCTGTGCCCAATCGATGTTTCGCTGTTCATCGAAACGTGCTTTCAGCTCTACCAGCATGGCTACCTGTTTACCCTGATCGGCAGCATTCATCAATGCAATCATAAGTGGCGAATCACTGGAAGTACGATATAATGTTTGCTTGATTGCCAATACTTTGGGATCACGGGCAGCTTCTTCCACAAATCGCTGAACCGAAGTCGCAAAACTATGATAGGGATGATGAACCAGAAAGTCCCCACGTCGGATGATACTGAAGATGTCGGGAGCATCTTCGTCCATTTCATGTCGCAGCACAGGATGGAGTGTGGGAATCCACTTCGGATACTTCAGGTGATCAAAACCCTTGATGTCAGATAACTCGAGGCTATCAGCCAACCCAATCGGACCATCCATTTCAAAGACATCGTCCCAACTGATGTCCATCTTTTCTATCAAGAGTTCCTTGATATGCTTCGGTGTATGGGTATCGATCTCCAATCGGACGATTTCTGCAAAACGTCGCTCACGCAGCTCCTCTGCAATCAACTCCAGCAAATCATCCGCTTCTTCTTCATTCCTTTCGATATCAGCATTGCGCGTAACACGAAATATGTTTGCTGACCGAATTTCCATACCCGGAAACAGCCGGTCAATGTGAGCCTTAATCACCTGTTCAATGGATATCAGCACCAGGTGCCTTTCCGATTCCTCTAATGGCAGCCAGCGTGCCCGGTTAGCCGGTATCTTTATACGCGCAAATAAAATCTCATCGCTTTGTGGATCACGCAGTTCAATGGCCAGCGATCGGCTTTTATTGGATATGAGTGGAAACGGATGGGCATTATCCACTGCCAACGGTGTCAGTATGGGGTAAATCTGCCGTTCAAAATAGTCCATCGCTACGGCGCGTTGCCGTGTATTCAAATCGCTGTATTTTTTAAATATGATACCCTGTTCCGCCAGTTTTGGGACCAGTTCATTCATAAAGCAACGCCGGTAGGCATGTATCATCTTAACCACATCTTTTCGAATCGACACCAGCTGCTGCCTGGGAGACAAGCCGTCGACAGGGTGATTCTCAACACCAGCCTCTATTTGACGTTTGAGTCCACCTACGCGTTTCTGAAAAAATTCATCAAGATTACTACAAACGATTCCCAGAAATTTTAACCGTTCAAGAAGAGGATTCCTCTCATCTTTGGCCTCTTCGAGAACACGCGAGTTAAACTTCAACCAGCTCATTTCATAATTGAAGAAGTAATCGCTGCCAAATATCCGAAGCTCCGATAGTTGATCAGCTTTAACCTTTTCGGCATGCCCCCCACTCACATCACTGAAAATGATACTGTCATCCTGTTGTTCCAGGTTTTGATGATTTTCCTTTTGTTCCGTTGTTTTCCCGGTATTACCCATATTGATTGATAACAATTACCATCGTGAATACTTGTATTTTGTTTATACCTTTATTACTAATAAAACAGTTCCCATAGCAGTTCTGCAAATTAACATATTATGAAGGTTATACACATTGTCTAATCCTTACTTAAATCCATCGGTCAAAGACTCTGATTTCGAACAAAATATTCGTCCGGCCAGACTTGACGAATTTATCGGGCAGCGAAAGATCATTGACAATCTGTCCATTTTCATACAGGCGGCGAGAAAGCGAAAGGAAGCCCTGGATCATGTTTTATTATCAGGCCCGCCGGGACTGGGAAAGACTACACTGGCCTATATCGTTGCTCATGAAATGGGCGTTCAAATCAAACCGACTACCGGTCCGGTTCTGGAAAAACCGGGTGACCTTGCCGGGTTGCTTACGAATCTGGAAGATGGTGATGTTCTTTTTATTGATGAAATACACCGCCTCAACCCGGTAGTCGAGGAGTATCTCTATTCGGCTATGGAAGATTATAAACTGGACATCGTCATCGATTCAGGTCCGAGTGCCCGAAGTGTGGAAATCGATCTGAAGAAATTTACGCTCGTCGGAGCCACCACACGAAAAGGACTATTGACCTCGCCGCTCAGGGCCCGCTTCGGCATCGATTTCCGACTCGATTATTACAATACAGAGATCCTCCAACATATTGCTCAACGGACTGCTGAAATCCTGAAAATTGGCATCACTGATCGTGGGGCCTATGAAATTGCACGACGCAGCCGGGGCACGCCGCGTATCGTCAATCGACTGCTGCGCCGTACCCGGGATTTTGCCGAGGTGGATGGCAGAGACAGCATCGATGATGAAATTGCCGATATCGCATTGAATGCCCTTGATGTCGACCAAAACGGACTCGATGAGATGGATATGCGTATTTTAACGACAATCATCGAAAATTACCGGGGCGGACCTGTTGGACTCGGAACTATCGCAGTAGCCGTTAGCGAAGACAAAGGCACAATTGAGGAGGTGTATGAACCGTTTCTAATTCAGGAAGGCTTTTTGCAACGAACTCCCAAAGGACGCGTTGCTACTATTAAGGCATACGAATACCTGAACATAAATCCGGCTAATCCTACGAATGATTTGTTCGGTTCTGCCTGAATCACGCAGAGCCAACAAAACAACAATGCTTCTGCAAACCTTAATCGAACTTTCCCATTTTTTTTAATTATTTTTGTAATGTTTATCGATAAAACTCAGCAATAATCGTTTAGGAGCGCTTATTCAATGAAACGTCTTTTTACTTCAGAATCAGTGTCAGAAGGACATCCTGATAAAGTCGCTGACCAGATATCAGATGCGATTCTCGATGCCATGCTCGAACAGGACCCCAACTCCCGTGTGGCAGTCGAGACTCTCGTTACCACAGGACTTGCCGTTGTTTCCGGTGAAGTTACTACAAATGCATACGTCGATGTGCAGGAACTGGTAAGGGATGTCATTCGTGATATTGGTTATAACAAACCGCAATACCGCTTTGATGCCGATTCCTGCGGTGTTATGATCTCTATTCATCAGCAAAGTCCCGATATCGCAATGGGGGTAAACGAGGGAGACAACAAAACCCAGGGAGCCGGTGATCAGGGAATGATGTTCGGTTACGCAACCAGCGAGACCCCGACTTTTATGCCGATGAGCCTGCAATATGCTCACGACCTGGTTCGCGAACTGGCCAAAATCCGCAAGCAAGACAAAATCATGACTTACCTCGGTCCTGACAGCAAGAGTCAGGTAACCATAGAGTATGATCAAAACAAACAGCCGAAGAGAGTCCATACCATCGTGCTCTCCACACAGCATAATGATGACGTCTCTCAAAAACAGATCCGCGAGGATGTTATCAAGCAACTTATCCCGCGTGTTATCCCTGAAACGTTAATTGATTCCGAGACAATATTTCACGTTAACCCAACCGGTAAATTTGTAGTTGGCGGACCGCACGGCGATACGGGTCTCACCGGCCGGAAGATTATCGTCGATACATACGGAGGAAAAGGTGCACACGGAGGCGGGGCGTTCTCAGGCAAAGATCCTTCGAAAGTTGACCGGAGCGCTGCCTATGCTGCCCGACATATCGCTAAAAATATTGTAGCTGCCGGATTGGCTGATGAATGCCTGGTTCAACTAGCCTATGCTATCGGCGTGACAGATCCCGTCTCAATCAATATCAATACATATGGAACCGGGAAAGTCGATGAATACGAACTTGAAAATGCAGTTCGTGAACTCTTCGATTGTACTCCGGCTGGAATTATTAAACGTTTCAATCTGAAACGACCGATCTATCGCAAGACGGCTGCTTACGGCCATTTCGGACGCGTCGACATTACCTTCCCATGGGAGGAACTTACTTATGTGGACACTCTTCGGAGTGCATTTAAGGTAGCTGCCGAAAAATAGAATCCATCTTTTTTCTGTCAAAAGGCCGTCTCTGTTGAGTCGGCCTTTTTTTTACCTGCGAACAGGGAAGATCCATCAGAATAACTCACATCCAAAACCACCCATTCCGCAGGTGACCTCACATTGACCCGCCGCAATTTTATAATTATTGGGCAGATTTCAGCCGATAATACCTGTACAGATCGTGATGGTTGGCCATGTGATATTATTGTTAATTATAAATCTAATTCTATCCGGTCGAAAATCAGGAGATTTTTTGTGGTATTAACACTTATTCAGGGGTAAATACATTTAAAATCAAACCCAAATATGCCGATACTCATTTCAATATTAGAAAATTTTCATATATAGATATAAGCATACATATAAAGAGGCTTAATGGAGTTAAATCCAGTGTCTTTGAACAAAAGCTTCATGAATTGTTTTTGATTTCGGGGAGATCCTCATGAGACGGCATCTATCAGCAATCCTCTTACTTATCAGTATTATAACATCACCCGCATTCGCCCAGTTTGATGTCGTATCGAGTACACCAGCCAACGGGGTGGCAGGCGTTAAAGCTGGTGACATGATGTCCGTTTCATTTACATTCAATCAGGCGATTGATCTATCACAGAAGTTTGGGAAGCTGGCATTACCTGTTGATTTTCTGGACATAACCCCGGAAGATTCTATTTCCATACTTAACTATGAGATTAGTTCAGACCACAAGACCATTACGCTTCAGGTATCACAGAATGCAAATACTGATTATGTCTGGATTTTAATAGGTGCCAGAAGTGAAAGCGGGCAACTGCTGGATTCTCCCTATATCCTCAACTACTCGACCTCTGCAAACTATGGAAGTGGCATAGTAACGGGAATTGTGACATTAAAAGGCCAGCCGGCCAGTAGAGCTCTTGTGGCTTTATCGACGAGGAAACCGGATTTGGGACTTAGTGCAATGAAATCTTTATATAGCGGATCGGGTTATCCTGTTTTAGATCCGCAGAAATTAAATCCAAACGCAAAAGCATCAACTATTACTTCGCCCGTTTCTTACGCTGCCGTGGTCTCCGGTAGCGATAGTTCTTATACAATGAATGCTGTCAGGGATGGCATTTATTATCCGATTGCGATAGCCGATCTGAATTTCGATGGTCAAACAAGCCCAATAACAGGCGATGCTGTTGGATTCTATGACCCGAACAATGATGGTGTCCCAGATTCCATTGTAGTGCATGGTGGTATGCATACCAATATCAATATCAAAATGATCAATTATGACCCCGTAACTGCGGAGACATATTTGCCGAAAGCTGCTGATGTTGCAGCCACCTATGCAAATGATCAGGTACTTTACTACATGTTCTCACTGAATCAAAAAGTAACTCCTGATGGAAAATCCCCATTTTGGGCTTATGTTTTCCACTCGAAAGCGAAGAACCTCAATACTGTTGTCATCGGCACTCCATTGGATTTTGTTGCCGATACATCATTGAGTCTTCTCGATACCTATATGAGTACAACGACTTCGTCGCTTCAACAGGTCGGTATGGATCTGTACAAAACCCAGGAATCGACCTCCAGCTTCATCTCATCCTTTCAATATCCCATTCCTTCAGGTAGCATAACGAGTGCACAAGCGCTAGCCATCGCCGAAGCAAATGGGGGAAGTGATTTCAGAAACACGCACGATTTGTACAACGTACTTGTTACTGCAGGACAGGCAAATAAATCTACGACAACAGACACTACCCAAACAGCCTGGACCATCATTTATCAGAGCTTCGATGGAAATTTACCTCCTAACGGAGACAAAAAACTTAATTTCCTCATTAATATGACGGACGGCACAATCCTGAAGGAAGAGCATATTGCTGCTTCGACGACTCCTATCCAAAAAGAACCGCAGCAACAACTGCCCGATCAGGTTGAATTGATGCAGAATTACCCAAACCCGTTTAATCCGACCACACACATTGACTTTGTTCTGCCGAAAGCATCAAAATTAACCCTCAGAGTATTCAACCTTCTTGGGCAGCAGGTGAGTGAACTTGCAAATGGCAGGTTCACAGCCGGCAGGCACTCTGTAACGTTTGATGGCAGCAACCTCAGCAGCGGGATTTATTTTTACAGGCTGCAAACGGCAAGCAATGTGATGACTAAAAAACTGACCCTTGTGAAATAAAACTCCGACTTTCGTCAGAAGCGCCAGAGCCCGTTTTCCCATCAACCCGGAGAATGGGCTTTTTTGTATAAAAAAACTAAAATGATGATAGTGTCGTTTTCATGGCATATAACAATATATTGGCTATCATTAAATTGCAAATATCAGATAGTCAACGTCAATACCCGTCAAATAGAAATGGTCACTTATGAAAACGATCCCATGGCATCATATGCGTGAACCGATAAGCGGTCTTTCTCACTTACTGGGTGCCATCCTCTCTGTAGTCGCTCTCATTCTTTTATTACATCATGCCATAACTCTTGGGAATCCAACGGCTATTGTTGCTTTTTCAATCTATGGCCTTAGTCTTATCCTGCTGTATATGGCCAGTTCACTGTATCATCTTGTACCCGGCCCGCCTTCGGAAATCAGAACACTTCGTAAATTCGACCATACAATGATATACGTTTTGATCGCGGGAACGTACACCCCATTAATTTTGCTGGCGTTAAACGGTTATTGGAAATGGAGCTCTATAACCTGCATCTGGATTTTAGCTGCCATGGGTGTCATTATCAAGCTTGTTTGGTTCCGTGCTCCTCGCTGGCTTTCTACCCTGTTATACCTGGGTATGGGATGGCTGAGTGTAATAATTATGCCCGTCCTAATCAGAAACTTCGCAACAGCCGGACTCCTCTGGTTGCTGGCGGGCGGATTGGCTTATACGGTAGGAGCCATTATTTATGGAACAAAGAAGCCTGACCCGATACCAAAAGTCTTTGGATTCCATGAGATCTGGCACATCTTTGTATTAGTGGGCAGTTTTTGTCACTTCTGGTCAATCTACCATTATTTGCCTCCTGTCTAATCGACCAGAACTGTCCAAATAAAAAACGTATTAATCTGCTATTGCCCGTTCAAAGGCCGATACAATTTCATTTTGATTTACCAGTCCCTGTAACCTGCCTACTACTTTACCCCTCTTGTTATAAATCAGGATTGTGGGGATCTCTTTCAACTTTAATTCCTCATCAATCGTTGAGTTCTCTGTTAGTTGCACACTGTAAATATTTATTTTCTCATGATATTCACGTGCTGCGAGTCGTAACTTAGGTTTCATCAGATTACATGGCGGGCAATCATCCATCCAGAAATTAAAAACGACAGGTCTCTCATGAGCCTTCATTATTTCATGAACTTTTTCCTCAGTTATATCAATGATATGCTCATATGCAATAGTACGATATGCCGTCTCTGGGGTCATGGCTATCTCCGTTAATAAGTTTGTTGTTCTCGGGCTTCACATTGCCGGATCTTCCGCTCTGAAAGTACTATTGTTTCGTACTAACGCTGACAATACCGATTTGTGATGCAACGGACATAATCGATATCAGACCCGCTATCCCTTTCTTTATTATCAATCTATCTTTTTTACCCAGAAATGCTTTCTGAATTTTGCGTATTTATGCGCAAAAAAAGGCTTTTAATTCAAATTAGCCCAATTATTCCCTTCGAGAATCGAATATGAACGTAATTAGGGGGAGACGTTGTTTGCCCGATTGTGTAAATTAAGCACTACAGAACAAGATAATAACAGATGAGACTCAAAGTGGCGAAATCTCAAACGAAAGCAAAAGTGGCCAACAACAATACGAATACGTATGATTTCGATTTGATCATTGTCGGTGGAGGCTCTGCAGCTTTTTCCGGTGCTTTACGCGCCAGTGAACTTGGTGGAAAGGTTTTAATCATCAATGATGGTCTGCCAATCGGAGGAACCTGCGTCAATGTAGGCTGTATTCCATCAAAAACTCTTATTCGGGCCGGTGAGGCCAGTTATCATGCTTCTCATACTCATTTCGAGGGAATAGAGACTCACAGTGTCGTAACAGATTTCAAACGGGTTATTCAGCAACAAAAGGAACTGGTTGCTGACATGCGACAGGAGAAATATGTAGATGTCATTGATGACGATCCCAACATAAAATGGGTCAGGGGACGTGGCCGGTTCACTGATGAACACTCGGTTGAGGTGGGCGGGAAAGTCTATAGGGGACAATTTATTATGATTGCAACGGGCGCCCGTCCATTCATACCCATTGTTCCGGGTCTCAGCGAAGCTGGTTATCTGACTAATGAAACTGCCTATGAACTGGAAGAAAGGCCGGAACATCTGATCGTTCTTGGCGGCAGATACGTCGGTTTGGAAAATGCTCAGCTGTTCAGGCATTTAGGCTCAGCGGTAACCCTGCTCCAGCGATCCGATCGTATCCTTCCCAATGAATCATCCGATCTTACTGAGGATTTACATAAGTATCTGGAAGAAGAAGGGATACGTATCCTGACAGGGGTGGAGTTGGAAAAAGTGTATCCAATAGGCAACGAAGTTATTGTCCAAATACGCCACAAAGATAAGACGGAGCGGATCAAAGGGAGCCACATTCTGGCAGCTACCGGCAGGCAGGGAAACACCGACAAGCTGGGACTCGGAAATATAGGAGTTAAAATCCACGGACAGGGTTATGTCGCCGTTGATGAGACACTCCGAACCACACAGCCTCACATTTTTGCTGTAGGAGATGTCAACGGGGTGGCTCAATTTGTGTATACCGCTGCCTATGAGGGGCAGCTTGCTGCCACCAATGCTATAACCGGCACCCATCAAAAGCGGGATTTTTCGGTGATACCATGGGTCATTTTCACCGATCCACAGGTTGCCGGAGTAGGAATGGATGAATTACAGGCCGGAAGCGCCGGAATCGATTTTGGGGTATCCAAACTGGAACTTAGCCAGGTCCCGAGAGCACAAGTGGCGCGTGATACGCGTGGTTTTGTGAAGTTAATCCGTGATAAATCTAATGATCACCTGATAGGTGCGAGAATCCTTGCACCGGAAGGATCCGAGCTTCTCATGGAAATATCTCTGGCCATTCGCCACAACATCACGGTTAAAGAATTGATCAATGAATTTCACCCATACTTAACCCTCTCCGAGGCAATTAAACTTGCCGCTCTCAAATTTACAAAAGATGTAACCAGGCTGAGTTGTTGTGCGGTCTGAACTCAGAATGAATTTGTCCATTTAGATATAGCCGGGTATTCAAGCGAATATTACTGTTTTGGATAATTGTCGTGTGCCCGTCAATGTTCATCTCAATTGATTTAATATGGCTAATAGAGATTCGAACCAGAATCACTCGGTAGGGCTTAGCCGCGATCTGGGCCTCCTGGATATCACAATGATTGGGGTTGGTGCCATGATTGGCGCCGGTATATTTGTGCTCACGGGTCTGGCTGCCGGGACAGCAGGTCCCGCTTTGATCCTGGCCTTTGCGATCAACGGTGTGATTGCTGTTTTTACGGCCATGGTGTATGCCGAACTTGGTTCAGCCATCCCTGAGGCTGGCGGTGGATACTTATGGGTTAAAGAGGGACTCCCGGGACCAAATGCCTTTCTTGCCGGCTGGATGAGTTGGTTTGCCCATGCAGTGGCCGGCAGCCTTTATGCTCTTGGCTTTGGTTCATATCTGTTTTCGGTGCTTCAGGATTTCCACATGTCGGTGTTTGGTCTGCATGGGGAACTTGCTCAAAAGGTCCTGGCCGTTATCATTATCCTGATTTTCGTCGCCATTAATTTCAAGGGCGTTTCCGAGACCGGAATGGCCGGCAATATTGTCACTATATCAAAAGTGATAATCCTGATCATATTTATTATTAGCGGATTGTGGGCACTGTCAAGGCATCCGCAGTTTATGAGTCACTTTGTCCCTTTCAAACCCAAAGGATTCGGAGGAATAGTCAGTGCCATGGGGTTGACGTTTATCGCCTTTGAAGGGTACGAGATCATCGTACAAGCGGGGGAGGAAGTAAAAAACCCCCGTCAAACGATTCCAAAGGCTGTCTTACTATCGATGGCTATCGTATTGCCTATCTATATCCTGATTGCTTTTACAGCTATCGGAGCCGTTGACACCGGATCCAGCCTGCCTACGTACATATGGCTTGGCAATCACCAGGAACTTGGTATTGTCGAAGCGGCGAAGCAGTTCATGCCTCTCGGATCTTTTTTATTGACGCTGGGTGGTCTGCTGGCTACCATGAGTGCTTTGAACGCCACCACGTTCTCTTCCACACGGGTGGCGTTTGCAATGGGGCGCGACAAGAATCTGCCGGACCTCTTTTCACACATCAGCGAAAAAACGCGTACGCCTCATAAAGCCCTTATGTTCAGCGGTGCCCTGATCCTTTTTATGGCGGTGATCATCCCTCTTAAAGAGGTCGCTTCTGCCGCAGATATCATGTTTCTCTTCCTGTTCTTACAGGTTAATATTGCGGTCATCACCATTCGAAAGAAATATGGTGAGCGGCTTAAGTACGGATTCCTGGTACCTTTCTTTCCTGTTGTTCCAATCATTGGGGTCATCGCCAATCTCGGAATCGCGCTATACATGTTTCACTTCTCACCAACCGCCTGGTACTTCACAATTGCGTGGATTGCTGTCGGTTCCGTTATTTACTACCTGTATGCCAGGCCCAGGGAAGAATCCGAGGAAAGAACTCCTGTGGTTGTCGAAGAGCGGCTTCCCGATACGCTATCGGAACGCTATGAAGTTTTGGTACCCGTCGCCAACCCGACTTCACTAAATAATCTCCTTCCACCAGCCATCGAAGCTGCAAAAAGATACGACGGGGTTGTGATATTATTGAATGTAATATCGGTTCCTGATCAGTTGAACCTTTCCGCTGGTCGAAGGTATGTGGATCGATCACGGGAAGTTCTTCAGAAAGCACGTCAGCTCGTAGAAGATGCCGGAGCCGAGGCAGAAGTCCTCATCCGAATTGCTCACCGCCTGCCCGATGCCATCATCCAGACAGCGTTGGAACGTCAGGTCGATCTTATGGTGATGGGCTGGCGGGGAAAATCTTCCAGTGTTCGCGTAACCGTTGGAAGCAAGGCCGATTATATTATGGATGAAGTCAACTGCGACGTTCTGGTCGTTCAGCAGATGCAGAATCCTCCTTTTAAAAAGGTAGTCGTACCCGTCGCCAACCCCGGTACCGTTGAACAATTGCTGCGCAAGGCTGTATTGATTAACGAAAACAGCAAAAATGCCCGAATTGACTTGTTGCACGTCTTCCGGGATGCAATGCCGGAAGATGAAAAGGAAGCCTACAAAAGCCAGCTTAAAGGGATGATCCAAAAATTTCTCGACGAAAATACGGACGTGGCTGACCGTGTAAATTTCGTATTTGAAGATGCAACGAATGTGGTCGAAACCATCGTTCAAAAGTCGAAAGATTACGATGCGATTGTTCTGGGCGCCACCAATCCCAACTGGACCCAACGCCGGTTCCTGGTAGATAAACCGGTGACTATCGGGCAAAAGACCAACAAACCCGTTATGCTGGTCAGAACCCGCAGCAGCCAGGTTGAATTTGGCATGCAACGCTTCATGAATTACATGCAGGGCGGATATAAACGCATCAAACCATCATCGGAAAAGAAACTCGAGAAAGAAGGCATTCTCGCACCTAAAGGAGAACAACAGACGGCTGATCTGCATACACGGGTAAATAAAATTCCACTATTGCTATGCGGTATCCTTGCCATTGGTTCCTGTGTTCTTATGCTAATTGGCAGCGGCCACTTGTTAACATGGATTGGAATGATCACATTTTTCGTGGGTCTGGGATGGTTTACGCGGATTTCCATTAAGGGAACCATCACACAAAAAAGGCAGAAGCCACAGATGCAGGGCCATGGCCAGGGGATTCATGAGTAAAAGCCCGGACTATAACATCTGTCCGGACTTTTCCACCTTTGATTCAAAAAGTTGCAGTCAGAATTGACCTGAAAACTTTACCTTGCATGACTATGAAGGGTCTTTCGTGCTATCCACATATAATGCAGATATCGTTTCCCGGTAAAAATGGCACTGTCATAAACGGCTTTCTTGGCCCAGTCTTCTATAAAGATCCAGACAATGCAATACAACCATATGTAACCGATGTACGCCCACGGTATCGCCGTCACAAAAATGCCAAGACCCGCAATCAAGGCTGCGATCGCTTGCGTTGCGATGATCGCTGTCAGCAGAATCGGTGCGGGGAACGGGCGCCTGAAGAATGACTCCTTGGTTCGTGCCACAAACAGGGTAAGGTGCCCGGCAACCACCAGTTTCAGAAAGATGATCGTCTGTATCTGTGCAAGGCCTATATGAAACACATCACGTATCAGATATAGCAGGAAAAAGGTCTCAATAACGCCCACCGTACCTAAAACTGTTGCCACAGTAAGAACCCGTTTCATTTGCCAGCGTACCGGCTTCGGATCCAGCCAGGTGTGGTCTTCGGCTATCGTCATGATGGGCAGGTCGTTAAGCAATGCAAGCAGGATGATCATGACAGCCGTAATCGGATAGAAATTAAAGACCATCATCGCCAGTACCATAAAGAGCATGATTCGTATCGTCTCCGTGATACGATAAATGGCATAACTATTCATCCGTTCGAATATCCGGCGCGCCTCTTCGACTGCCTTAATTATGACGGATAAACCGGGTGCTGTCAGAACCAGATCAGCGGCGCTTCGGGCGGCATCAGCGGCACCGCTCACGGCAATACCGACATCG
>DATFNI010000045.1:0-6467 GCA_035266485.1 Balneolales bacterium | reverse complement strand
CCTCACGTGCATAAGTAATGGGACAATCTTTCCCGAGCCATTTCTTCCACGACTTCGCCGTTCCGCTTGGCGCATCTTTTTTGGCCGTGTGATGCACCTCGTGAATATGGAATTCCGGATCGTTGAGAATAGCCGAAGCCCGTGAAAGATATTGGATGCAATGCCGAACAACATTCATCCCGAGGCTGAAGTTTGAAGCAATGACCCAACGTGTGTCGGCATTTTTTAACTGTTGATCCAGGTTGCCGGGCCATTCGAAACCCGTGCTTCCCCATACGGCGGGTTTTCCCGATTCGAGAACCATATCAAATACTGAGGAGACGGCGTCCCCGGGAACAAAAACGATGATCACGTCCGCGGCATCCAATCCTTCCGGGGTGGGCAGGTTTTCGTCATTGAACGCGCCAGTGACTTCGGATGGATCCAGCAGGTTAAGTATCCGTCCCCCGGTTTTTCCTGTTCCTAATAATGCTGCTTTCATGAGTGATGAACCCCGTTTTGTGTTTCTGTCATCGGTTGCTCTTTCTTACTGAGAAAAATCTTGTGAATCCGCCGCGCCACTTCGGTGGCATCGTCTTCGCTAACCAGGAAGCACAGGTTGTGAGAGCTGGCGCCGTGGCAAACCAGGCGTATGTTGTAATCGCTCAATCCACTAAACAGGGCGCCGCTCAATCCCTTAGAGTGTTGCATCCGGTTGCCGATAATGGCCACTAAAGACAGGTTTTCTTCAATCTGTATAGAGCAAAATTCTCTGAGTTCTTCAAGCATCTCAGGCGGTATCGTAGCTTTTCCCGTTGTGTATTCGATGTTGTCGAGTGTGAGTGATACGCTCACCTCGCTCGTAGTCACGAGGTCGACGCTGATTTTATAACGTGCAAGTACGGAGAACAGCCGTGCCAGGAAACCGTGTCGCTGGAACATGTTCATACTCTGAACAGTGAGTAACGTTTGTTTGCGTCGAACAGTCAGTGCGCGAACAAGCGGATCGGTCGACGATTTTGCCACAACCCAGGTTCCGGTACGATCGGGTTCAAAACTCGAACCGATATAAACCGGTATGTTCTTGCGCACCGCAGGCATGAGCGTCGCCGGATGCAGGATTTTTCCGCCGAATGTGGCAAGCTCGGCGGCTTCGGCGAAGCTGATCTCAGCTATCGGCTGTGCATCCGGAACCATACGGGGATCCGTAGTGTAGATCGCCGGGACGTCCGTCCATATTTTAAGGCTGTCGGCGTGGATGGCTTCGGCAAACAATGCGGCGCTGTAATCGCTGCCGCCGCGGCCCAGAGTCGTCGTTTTTCCATTGGCATCCGATCCGATGAATCCCTGTGTAACGACCACCTGCTTTTCAACAAGCGGCACCCATCGTGAATGTACCTCGGATTCAATAAGTGCAATGTCGGGCTCTGCGGCACCCCAGGCAGAATCGGTCTTCATCACCTCGCGGGCATCCTGCCAAACGGCGTCAACACCCAGTTCCCGTAGAATCTGGGTCAGAATAAGAGTCGACATCAGTTCTCCATGGGAGAGAATCGTATCACGAAGTTCCTGGGTTATTTTATGGTCGTTATTTGTCACAACCCGTTTCAGGTTATCGAGTAATTGCTGAAGCCGGGATTTGAGATACTCCATGTCGGAGAGATTGCTCAAAATTGCAAAGTGTTTGTCTCTCAGTTCATTAAGGATGGATCCTTTTTGGGCAAGGTCAATTTCATTTTTGCTTAAAGCAACCAGTGCATTGGTTGTTCCGGACGTAGCACTGGCGACAACTACCCGCATTGACGGATCATGGACTACAATTTTTGCGGAACGCAACATGGCGTCGTACTCGGCGAGGCTTGTTCCGCCAAATTTCGAAACGGTAAGTTTTAGATTCATCAGGGATTTTTGTTCTGTGTTCAATTGATCGAAAGAAGAGAGGTGAAACGCACTGACTTGCGTAAGTTGAATCCTGACTGATTATTTGACTCAGGATTACTTTCGAACACAAAATGAAGAACCAGGAAGGATTCCCGATCAACCGGGACCACCAGAAGCTCTCCACGTTTGCACGTGACAATCACAGGGATTCAACCCATGTGATCAACGACGGTCGGGCCAAAACCAACGGTCGCTTCGGCATCAGTCCCCTTTGTTGGCTGTCTTGGGATTTTGGTATCCTCGAACCAACTATCTGGCTGACGCTCCTCTTCTTCGACTCCAAAGATACGACTTTATGTCGATATTTCAAGGAACTCATTTTTTAACTATGCCAATGCGGAATAGAACACGGATGACGTGGATAACACAGATTTTCGCGGATTATTTAAAAGAATAAATCCGTTTTTTTTATGGCCATCCGAGATTAAAAGCGCTCATAGGTTCCTTCCTCTGGTTTGGTTACTGTTGCGAGGTAACCATATTTTTTTATTCAGTGGAAATTCGCGTTATCCGCGTTCCATTAGATCAACTATTCATGGTCAACACAGCGGCGCCGTTGAAATTGCCCTCGCGGAGATCCTGCAGAGCACGGTTAGCATCTTCCAGTTTATATGGATGAACTTCCGTGTCAATCTTTGTTTTTGAGGCTGCTTTTACAAAACCTTCACCATCGGCTCGGGTGAGATTGGCCACCGATTTAATCTGGCGTTCTTCCCAGAGTATCTTGTATGGGAAGGAGGGGATATCACTCATGTGGATGCCTGCGCATACCACGATGCCCGCTTTACGGACAGTTTTCAGCGCTGCCGGTACCAGAGCACCGACCGGCGCAAACAAGATGGCGGCATCGAGTTCTTCGGGCGGTTTTTCATTCGATCCGCCCGCCCAGACAGCCCCCAAATTGCGGGCGAAATCCTGGCCCGTTTTGTCGCCGGACCTTGTAAAGGCGTAGACTTCCCGCCCATCATTCCTGGCGATCTGTATCAGGATATGTGCGGAGGCTCCGAATCCGTAGAACCCGATGCGTTTCGCATCGCCCACCATGGAATAGGAACGAAACCCGATCAATCCGGCGCACATCAGCGGCGCGGCATGGGTGTCTTCGTATTGTTCCGGGATGGGAAAACAGTATCGTTCTTCGGCGACAGTATATTCAGCGTATCCGCCATTGATTGTGTATCCGGTGAATTTTGCGTTTTCACACAGGTTTTCATGACCATTTTTGCAGTAGTAACAGTGTCCGCAAGTGTGCCCCAGCCATGGAACACCAACGCGCTGACCAATCGAAAAACGACCGGATCCTTCGCCGTTTTCTACAATTTCTCCAATAATTTCGTGACCGGGTATCAGTGGAAGCTTCGGGTCAGAAAGTTCACCGTCCACAATATGTTGATCTGTCCGGCAAACACCGCAGGCATGAACCTTAATCAGTACCAGATCCTTCCCCGGCTCAGGTCTTTCAACCTCTTCATACCGAAGAGGCTTCCCCGGTTGGTGTAACACCATAGCCTTCATAGAAACGTATTTGACTATATAAAACCAAAAATTAATTAGAAGTTAGAATAATAAATTTAGAATCTGTCTGGCTAACGTTGGCTTATGTGTAAGCATTCCAGATAGGAAATCTCATTCTTCTCTTCATTTAAATTTTTTTTTTTATTAGACTTTACCCGTTACAACACTAATATGCTGTTACGATGAGCAAAAAGAAAAAGAGCAGAGATGGATATTGGGCGCTAAACTATTTTAAGGATGGGACAGCACGAACTAAAGTGCTTTCTTTTTCTATTGTTTATATAAGTATATCCGCAATTTTCTGGTGGGCATATCCTCAGCCACTGTTTACCGGTGATACCGGCTCATACATCCTTTCCGCTATGACGGGTCAGATAAACGGGGTGCGTCCGATTGGTTATTCCTGGTTCCTGAAATGGTTACACGCGATATTCCCCAGTATTGGGTTCGTGATTTTTATGCAATATTCGTTACTTGCCTTCGCTCTTTTGTTCTTTTACCTGACCGTGGATTATTTATTCAAGATACAGTATCCGGTCTCTGTCGGGTTAGCCATCCTTCTCGCATTTTGTCCTGCTCAGTTGTACCTGGCTACTTCTTTTATGAGCGATGCGGCATTTATCATTTACACATTATTCTGGTTGGCAAGCCTGTTTTGGATGATAAGGAGGCCGGGCTATCCGGTTTTTATCGTTCATCTTGTATTATTATTTCTGGCAATCAACACTCGCTATATTGGCCTGTTTTATCCATTAATCACTATTAGCGTTCTTGTATACTCCTACCGAAAAAAGGCTTGGGTGCCGGCTCTCGTAGTTATTGGAATGGTATTTGGTATTTATCGATATACAGCCAGCCAGATGAAGAAATATTACGGATTATACACCTTTACGGAGTTTTCGGGATGGGCTACTGCCAACAATGCCTCAATCATGGTGCCACACATCGATTTGCGTTTGGAACATTTCACTGAAAAACCTTTGGAGTTTATAAACAGGGTAATGGCCGCCTTCCCTGATTCCATGTACAATCCCAGAAGTGTGCTCGAGACGCAGTTTATCTGGAATAAGCGTTACCCGGGAAAGCAAATTTTGTATCGAATACTTAAAAGTAATTCCAGATTGTCGTATACCAACGCTTGGGTTCTAGTAGGAAAATGGTATGGAAAGTACGGCAGGACACTTATCCTGGAGCACCCGGTGGACTTTATCCATTATTTTGTATTGCTTAATACAAAACAAGTTTTTTACCCGGAGATCGGATTAGGTATATTCAGTCATGATTCTCAGATGGATAGGGCAGCGCTAGCCTATTATGGAGTGGATTCTTCAAAATTCCGCGCCAGGTATGATATTTTTGGTAAATTGATCAATGGGATAACAAGCCCGCTCAATTTGTTGCTATGGATTTCATTTTTCGCTTTGGCCGGCATATGGGTATGGACCAAGTCCTGGAAAAATCTGGCAACGGATAATCGAAATATCCTTTTTATTACCATTATATTTATGGCCATGTATCTTGGGGGAAGTATTCTGACCCATCCGGTCCATTATCGCTATCTTTTGCCAATACATCCGCTAATATTGATGCTTTGTGCTGTTTTCCTGAATGATTCATTGAGATTGAAAGGGAGCGCTTAGGGTGAAAAAAAACGTCAGTATAGTCATTCCTGTCTATAACGAAGAGGATACTCTCCGTGAGATCATGGACAAAGTGTTTGCCCTGCCGTTTGTGATGGAGGTAATAACAGTCGATGACGCCTCGACGGATCGGTCTGCCGAAATCCTGAAATCTTATACCGATCCGCGGCTAGTATATATTCGATTGCCTCATAATCAGGGAAAAACAGCCGCTCTCAAACGTGCCTTTAGCGAAGTCAAAGGGGATATTGTGGTCATCCAGGATGCCGATCTGGAGTACAACCCTGATGAAATACAGCATTTGTGTAATCCCATTTGGAACAACAATGCCGATGTTGTTTTCGGGAGCCGGTTTCTTGTACGCAATGAGAGTCGCGTCTTGTACTTTTATCATTACCTTGGAAACCGTTTTATCACGCTGTTCAGCAACTTGCTCACCAACAAGAACATGACCGATATTGAAACCTGTTACAAAGCATTTCGCCGGTTCATTATTGCTGAAATGCCCATAAGTAGCCAGGGGTTCGGTTTCGAGGTTGAAGTGACTTCTCATATTTGCCGTACACAAGCACGCATTTTTGAGACTCCAATTTCGTATTACGGGCGTACCTACGAGGAAGGAAAGAAAATAAGTTATCGTGATGGTGTGAAAGCCATTTGGTACATCCTTCGATACAATCTTTTTTCCGGTTCGATCATCCGAAATTACGTTACCCTGATTAACAACCAGTTAGTTGATTTACGGAAAAAGCAAAAGCCACAACGGCCGGTTGACCACACTAAGTCGTGATGTGTGACGGGATATGCAATGCGATATTTAAGAGTAAATCCCAATAATTCTCTCCGAGAGAGTCCAACTGACAATTCCCAATATTTTAAATAGCCTGGATTCTGAATAAGATCCTGGATCGGGATACATCGGGATTTTCCCCGTCTGAAGTAGTAAAGGGAGCGGGGAAATTTGTCGTGCGTGTAAAGATGATTACGTTAATTGTCTCATGTCCATGTTGGTTCAATCTCCCCCAAACCCGTTTTCTAAGGGGGAATAGAAAAACCAAAGACTCCCATGCTACTTTGAACCGGAGTTTAGGATTCTTTTATGTCATCTATACGATAGGATTTCTTATCCGGTCTTCAGGCTGAATAACGAACATTTTTGACGTTACCGATGGTATTTTGCTCGTTGCGTAATTGTTATTTGAGGACGGATTTATCAATTCGAACTCACTTCATTTACGTCCATAGTCCTGAGTTGAAATGGCCGGCTCCGTGCGGTGGTGTGGCTTTGGGCGTCCGTTTTCGTCCACATTAACAAACACGATCTTATCGATGGTTATGATCGTTTCCTGGTTGAATTTGTTGCGTACTTCACAGCGGACGGTTATCGATGTC
>DATFNI010000044.1:0-3730 GCA_035266485.1 Balneolales bacterium | reverse complement strand
CAGCTCAGTATCCAGTTCTTCACGGAATCCATCCTGCTAAGCTTGCTGTCTTTTCTGGTCGCTGTCATACTCACGGAAGTTTCGCTTCCCTTTTTCAGCCACATAACCGGATTCCATATTAATCTGACGGCTTTGTTTCGTCCCGCTGTTCTTCTGACGACATTGGGTATCGTCCTTTTGACAGGCATCATTGCAGGCAGTTACCCGGCACTCATGTTATCCTCATTTCAGCCGGCCCACGTACTCAAGGGGGCAATCAGTGAACGATTTAGTCATGGGCTGTTTCGACATATCCTTGTCGTTTTCCAATTTACCATATCGATCATCATTATAATCGGCCTTCTCGTCATCAACAAGCAACTGAACTACATTCAGCAACGATCACCGGGCTTTAATAAGGAACATGTTATTATCGTAAATAATGCGAATGGCTTAGGCAGCAATATCAAGCCCTTCAAGCAGGAGATGCTGAGCTATCCTTTCATTAAAAATGCGACGGCTACCAGCTTCCTGCCTGTTTACGGCTACACCACCTCCGATATCACCTTCTGGCCGGGAAAGCAAGCTGTTTCAACCGAAAATGCGGTCGACATGCAGACGTGGTATGTCGACGTTGATTATGTGAAGACTATGGGAATGAAGATCCTGCACGGCCGTGATTTCACGAAAGGCATGCAGACCGATTCGAGTACCGTAATTCTGAACCAGACAGCGGCCGCAATGTTCGGGTTTAAAAATCCGATAGGGAAGGAAGTCAAGGATTTTTCGGAAAACCCAGACGGATCAGTAAATAAGAAAAAGATGCAATTCTATAAAGTGATCGGGATCGTGAAGGACTTCAACTACCGGTCCATGCACCAGAAGATTGGTCCGCTTGCCCTGTTCCTGGGCCGCGATGCTGATGCCAGTGCCATCTCATTCCGGGTAAAAGCGGGCAGCTCAACCGAAGCCCTTACACAGATTAAAGCATCATGGAAGAAGTATGCTCCCGGACAGCCTTTCAGCTACACGTTCATGAATCAGCGTTTTGATGAGTTCTACCGTGCGGATATGCGGGTGAAGGACCTGATGTCCGCTTTTTCACTGCTAGCCCTTTTTATTGCCTGCCTGGGACTATTGGGTTTGTCTGCCTACAGTGTGGAGCGGCGCACAAAGGAAATCGGCATTCGAAAAGTTATGGGCGCGGGAACAGGAAGTATCGTACAGCTGATTTCACGGGAATTTTTGAAGCTGGTGGCAATCAGTTTCCTGATTGCCGCTCCGGTGGCATGGTTCATCATGCACATCTGGCTCCGTGATTTTGCGTACCGCACCGATATCGGGGTGACTGTCTTTATGATTGCTGGGATAGGATCCCTTTTGGTAGCCCTGGCAACCGTAAGCTGGCAGGCGATACGGGCGGCGTTGATGGATCCGGTGAAAAGCTTGCGCAATGAATAATAGAATAATTTTGAATTCTTAATTCTGAATTTTGAATTAAAAAACAAACTACTGACAACGAACAAACAAGCTGAAAACCGATGGCTGATCGCTGACAGCTGATAGCTAATTACACACTTTAACACCTTAACACCTTGTTCCGGAATTACTTAAAAATAGCCATACGAAATCTCTGGAGGAACAAAACCATCACAGCTATTAAGCTGGCGGGGCTTATTGCGGGTTTTACGGGTGTGATCCTGATCATTGCTTACGTTCGTTTTGAGCTGTCGTTTGACCGGTTTAATACGAAGGCGTCGCGTATCTATAGGATCGAGATGAAGATTACTAATAAAGATCAGACTGGAATAGCCACTCCTTCGAGTTTAGCCCGAACACTTAAACAGGATATTCCGCAAATAGAAAGCAGCACAATCCTGAGTAAATTTGAAACCAGTGTTCGATCTGGGGATCATGTTTTCAGTGCCAGAATCTTAAGTGCAGGCGATTCTGTCTTCAGCATATTTACTCTGCCGTTGCTGGAGGGAAATCCGAAGACGGCACTCAGCAATCCATATACAGCGGTTATATCGCAAGCTTTTGCAAAGCGTGTGTTTGGCAGCGAAGACCCGGTCAATAAGTCCATCATCATCGCATCTGATGAAAAGCATCCTTTTCTCATTACCGGTGTTATGAAGGACATCCCGGTCAATTCTCACTTCCATGGAGATATTGTAGAGTCCATCACCCAAGCAAGACAGTTATTTTCAAAATTAAACTGGAATCATTACACCGGGATGCCGCAATATGTACTTTTGGCCCCAAATACAAAACCTGCCTCCGTTGAACAGCAAATCGCCGCATTGCACAAAAAGGATAACATTCCCACTGATATTCACCTGTTCTTAATGCCATTGACCAAAATTCACCTCTATTCACATCTACCGTATGAGCTGGAGCAGAATGGTGATATCCGGTACATCTACATTTTCTCAATCATTGCTCTTTTGATTCTGGGTATCGCCTGTGTCAACTTCATAAACCTCACCACTGCGAGTTATCTGAAACGGACGAAAGAAGTGGGGGTTCGCAAGGTGTTAGGTGCAAACAACCGGCAGTTACGAATACAGTTTCTAAGTGAAGGAGTTATCCTGTTTTTTATTGCCATTGTTATTTCGATAGTGCTGGCGTACCAGGTTATCCCGTGGTTTGGTTCCGGCATGGGTATTCCTGTAACTGCTCACTCCGTTGTGAACAAACAGACGATTCTGTATGCATTCTCATTAGGTATATTATCTGTAATTGGAGCCGGTTTCTATCCGGCCATCTTCTTATCACGGCTTTCCCCATCCCTTGTGCTTCGGGGCGCTTCATCAACCGGCCGCTCACATATTGGAATTAGAAAATTCCTCGTTCTGACGCAGTTTGTGATATCCATAGCCCTGGTTATTGCCACTATATTCATTTATGATCAGCTGCATTATATCCATACAAAGGATCTTGGGTTCAATGATAGCCATGTACTTCTTTTTCCAGGAAACATATACAGACACAATCTGCATGCATTCAAAAATGAATTATCCGGATATCACGGAATCGTAAATATGTGTGTCGCCGGATGGGATCCAATGAAAGGGTATGGCGGAGGGTCCTCATGGACGGATGATAAGGACTCAACAAAGATTTACGACATGCATATGATAACAGGAGACCTGAACTTCATAAAGACGCTGCAAATACCGTTGGTGAAAGGTCGTGATTTCTCGGGAAAATATGGTGTTGACAAGCTCAATGCCGATTCATTGATTCAAATTGCCAGACATGCGGATACACGGCAACAATATTTTGATGCGGCCAGTATACGATCGATTCTGCTGAATCAAACGGCAGTTAAAGAGCTTGGATTGAAGAATCCGGTAGGAAAACGTCTCAAGTACCAAGGATTGCAGGGCACCGTCATCGGCATCGTGAAGGATTTCAATGGTCTCTCACTGCGTAAGCATGTAGGCCCTGTTGCTATCTATGGAGATAAAGCAAATAACTTTGGACGGATGTTTATTCGCATCCAACCTGATCATGAACAGGCTACCATTTCATACATTCGTAAAGTCTGGAAGGAAAATTTCCCTGGGATGGCATTTAACTATTCCTTTCTGGACCAATACATAAATTCGCAGTACAAGACCTCTCAGCGGCTGGGGGATTTGTGCATGGCCTTTACGTTGCTGGCGATTCTTATTTCCTGCCTGGGCCTGTTCGGACTGGCGTTGTTTGACACCGAAAGACGTACTAAGGAGATCGCCATCCGGAA
>DATFNI010000043.1:0-10814 GCA_035266485.1 Balneolales bacterium | reverse complement strand
CTGGCCCGTGAGCTCTCCAAGATCGGAACCGGGAACACTTTATATATTATGGATGAACCGACCACCGGTCTGCATTTCCAGGATGTAAAACAGCTTGTAAACGTCATCCAGAAACTCGTCAAAAAGGGGAATACGGTCATTGTGATTGAACATAACCTCGACCTGATCAAAGCGGCCGACCACATCATCGACCTGGGTCCGGAAGGTGGGCGTCATGGCGGGCAGGTCATCGCGACAGGAACGCCGGAGGAAATCACAGGGGTGCCCAACAGCTACACGGGCAAGTTTTTGAAGAAAGAATTTGAGCGGCTGGGGAAAGGTAAGATCGTAAGTGCCTAAGCCCGGACAGATACGGCCTCTTGCATATCTACGATCAGCATCTGTCCTTAATGTTGTGAGTTTTATGAAACGTGGGGAACCCACCCCTGACCCCTCCCAGGAGTAATGGTGCTAACTTAAGACGTTTAACTTCTAAAATCGTCAATCGTTAATCAAAGAAGGGATTTAAGAAGAAGGATTAACGATTTTCTATTTAAGATTTTTCAGGGTTTATGACTAATGTTAGCACCATTACTCCCAGGAGGGGAAAGTCATGCTCGGCTCCAACGGAGGGGCAGCGTGTCTTGCTGGTGGCAAGACTCATGAGTTCCCGGGAATAACCTAAAATAATTGTGCATCTCACCCATTTTTAATCAAGAAAGAACAATTAATTACGCAAAATTTTCTCCGGAAAAGCGTTTTCTGAAAAATGATACTGTGGTTTTTTCGTTTCCATAACCAAGTAACACGATAAGCTCCAATCAGATAGTTATAATGTTATGAAAAAGGTAAATGCTACGGTAATTTTACTCAGTCTGATCCTCCCGGTTTACTTCCCCCCTATAATAGCGAACGCTACCCCCACCACCTCTTTTAACCGATACTCCGAATCTGGTAGTAGTGGAATCATATTGTATACCCCCTATATTAGCCGTTCCGTGACCCCTGGGAAAAATCTGAATTACAATATTCAGATTATCAATAAAACAGGCAGCATACAGGTTGTCGGTATATCGGTTAGCGGGTTACCTGGTAGTTGGGATCCCACGTTTACCGCCGGAGCCAATACCATCCAGGAAATAGCTGTGATGCCCAAAACGCTTGCTTCTAAGAATTCATCTAATGTCGATCTAAGTGTGAATGTGCCGCTAAAGATTAAAAAAGGCACCTACGACTTTAAACTGATAGCCAGAACAAAAAGCGGCCTCGAAGACGTCTACCCCCTGCGTGTGCGGGTAACGAAAGAGGGTACTTTTGAAACCGAATTACATGTAAAACAGGCAAACATGGAGGGATATGCCAATTCGAATTTAAACTACACGGCTACCCTGAATAACCGTACAGCAGAGCAGCAAAACTATGCCCTCACCGCCTCCGCACCTCCGGGGTGGGATGTCCGCTTCAGGGTAAACGGCAATTTTGCAACTTCGGTTAATCTTGCATCCAACAAAAGCCAGGAGGTTTATATTCAAGTTAAGCCGTCTCCAAATGTGAAGGCCGGCACGTATAATATCACGATCCAGGCTACGTCAGGAAACACATCTGCACGAACCACCCTTCAGAGCGTTATTAAAGGCAAGTATAAGATGCAGTTAACAACCCCCTCCGGCAGGGTGAGTACCGACGTAACGGCAGGCGGGAAGAAAACTGTTAAACTCCTGGTAAAAAATACCGGGTCGGTCCAGTTGCGGGATATTAAACTTAACGCTTCCCCTCCCGAAAACTGGAATGTGTCCTTTGATCACCAACAGATTTCCGAGTTGGCACCCGGAGACTCGCGTATCGTCACCGCCACCATTAAAGCCAGCAGTAAAGCGATTGCCGGAGATTATGAGCTGCAGATGAATGCCAGCACGCCCGAAGCATCCTCAAGTGCAAGTTTTAGGATAACGGTTAACCAATCGATGCTTTGGGGTTCCGTCGGTATTTTCATCATTCTGCTTGTTGCCGGCAGCATAATCTGGACGATGAAAAAATACGGGAGAAGATAGAATGCCGGTCATCGAGATTAAGGGTCTTGTGAAGGAATACGGAGAAATCACGGCCGTAAATCATCTGAACCTTGAGATTGAAAAAGGCGAAATCTTTGGGCTGCTGGGTCCCAACGGAGCGGGAAAAACCACCATTATCCTGTCCATTCTGGGGCTCTCCGAACCAACCGGCGGCACCGTAACCGTGATGGGACACAATGCCACCTCGGAACCGATTAAGGTGAGAAAAGTCACCGGTTATCTGCCGGATGAAGTCGGTTTCTCCGATAACAGCACCGGGCTGGAAAGCCTGATTTATACCGCTATGCTTAATGGGATACCGGAAGACGAAGCCCGAAATTCGGCGAAAGAACTATTGGAGATCGTGGGGCTAAAGGATGCGGGAACACGTAAGACTAAAACGTACTCCAAAGGCATGTACCAGCGATTGGGGTTAGCCGACGTGCTGATCAAAAAACCGGAAATCATGGTGCTCGATGAACCCACCATAGGGATTGATCCAAAAGGAATCATAGATTTCCTGGCTCTGATTCGAAAATTAAGCAAGGAACAGGGCATCACGGTGTTGCTAAGTTCTCATCTCCTGCACCAGGTCCAGAAAATATGTGACCGGGTGGGTATTCTGGTGAATGGAAAATTACTGGCCATGGGGAACATCAGCGAGCTGTCGGACAATTTGTTCGGCGATAACGAGACTGTTATCACGGCTAAGGTTGACCCCATAACCGATGGATTAATTGCGGCGTTAAAAAGCGAAACGACCATAAAAGACGTCCGGATGAAAGACAACGTAATCACCATAAAAGCAGGCAGGGATACGGCACCAGCTATCTCTAAAATGATCATTCACAGTGGCGGGAATCTATACCGTCTCTCCTGCCAGGAGTATGGATTGGACGACATCTATCAGCGTTATTTTGAAGGAGGTGACGAAGATGCCTGAAACCGTACACCCATTTCGTGTGATGGTACATAAAGAGATTTCGGATCAGGTGAGAAGCTGGCGATTCATTCTGCTTGTCATATTGATCTTGCTGACCTCGGCCGGTTCCATCTATACCCTGCTTACTGTAATACGGCAACATCCGGTCCAGCTTAGTGCTCATAGTACATTCTTGTATCTCGAGCTGTTTACCAAATCAACCAGTAATCTGCCTCCCTTTATAACCCTGATTGGTTTTCTGGGACCACTGGTGGGTATCGCATTGGGTTTCGACGCGGTCAATTCGGAAAGGCGCCGTGGCACCTTAAGCCGGATACTTTCGCAACCTATCCCACGGGATTATTTCATTAACAGTAAATTCGTCGGGGCTTTGGCCGTTATCTTCCTGCTCATATTTGCGCTTGGTTTCCTGGTACTCGGTCTCGGAATCCTTGTTATCGGCCTGCCCCTGACCTTAGGAACGGTTATGCGGATCATTGTTTTCCTGCTTTTTACCTGTGTTTATATCGCATTCTGGCTAAACCTGGGCATCACTTTTTCCATCACATTCAGGGGAGCATCCACCTCTGCGCTGTCGGTGCTGGCTATCTGGTTATTCTTCACTATTTTTTATTCCATGTTGGTCAATTTTGTAGTCAATTTGACTATAAGCAACCCATACGCGGCGCATTACCTTGGTCTGGCATTATCCAGAATATCACCAAACGCTTTGTATAACGAACTGACTACTATATTACTGACTCCGTCTATCAGGAGCATCGGCGCCATGAGTTTTGCACAACGGGTCGGCACTATTCCCTCTACACTGCCTCTGGGGCAAAGCATGCTGCTTGTCTGGCCGGATATTACGGCACTGATAGCCGCTACCCTCATTTGTTTCGGGGTATCCTATATGCTGTTTATGCGGGAAGAAATCAGGGCATGAGACGGTTGTACCTCAAATTAAGTACGCATAATGCAATTATATCCGAGGAACTCGATAAACAAGGGACCCTAAAACTTCGTAACGAGGAAGTTCAGGCCGATTTTCAGGCGTTCAACGAGACATTCCTGGAGTATAAAGCATAGGACGATGCCGCCAGAGAATTCTCGATACGAGAATGAGGAGTAGAGCAAGTTGATTGAGTTAATTCAGAAGCAGTAAAAACACAAATAATCATCCTGTCCTTTTCGATTGGCTGTAATCTGATTATATTTCCACGATGTCCTTGTTTCGGAGAAATATCATTCGGATAGCCGCAGTCATTCTTTTACAGATTGGCATGCTGGCGTATGTGCTGCCTGCATCATCACATGGGAGGACCTATAAGCCATTCGCGATCTGGCTGAGCCATTATTTAAATGGGGATGCTTCCGGTAGTGCCCGCACCAAGATCATGGAGCTGTCGCGGCAAACCGGGGAAGCACCACAGCTTATTGCCAAAGCGTCCCGGATTATCTCAAGTAACGCCAAGGACTTCACTATTTCACTCGGAAAGTCACAGCTTTCTGAGAAGGATATTTATCATCTTCTGTTGGTAGAATGGAATCTCTATCACCAGGCGTCCGGCATGAGCAACGGAGCAGTGATCGATCACTCCAAGAACGGATCTTTCTACAACCAGGAGCCGGCTTTAACGCCGCGGCTTATTGGCTGGGGGGGAGTTCTGTCTCTGCCTATGCCGGGAAAATCTGCCACAAGCTATTCAAATGAAAAACCCGTCTTGCCGTACGCTCGTCCCCTGGCAAGCGGTATTGCCATAGGTGCCCCGTAGAAATAGGCAATAAGGGAATTAGGAAATAAGGGAACCTGGATAGATGCATGAGTGAATGAATGGATGACCACAATCAACCATTCTTTTCTTCTCATATCTTCGTATTCCCCTTATACCTTAATCCCTTATCCCTTTTTTCTCAAATATTAATAAAACAACTCTTTTAAATCAGAATATTATATGAAAGGTAACGGAGTTAAAATTGGATTTACAATCGCATTTTTGGCGATCGCGATCTACTATCTGCAATTCTCGGTTCGTTATTGGCTGCTCGAAAAGCATGTCAACAGCCTGAGCGGCAATACTAAAACCGAGTATGTTAAGCAGAATCAAAAGGAAATCAGTAATTTACGGGACCGTATCCTGAATCTGGGTCTTGACCTACAGGGCGGGATGCACGTAACGCTGCAACTGGATACCCCGCGTCTGCTTATCGACTTAGCGCGCGAAGGCGGCAAGGACACGTTGTTGACGAATACCGTAAACAAGGCCGAAACCATCGCGGACAAGAACAACACCGACTTCATAGACGAGTTCGTGAACCTGTTTGAAGCTAAGGATCCGAATGCAAGATTAAGTCGCTACTACCGGTCGGAAGCTGATAATATCACGCGTCGTTCCACCAACGCGGAAGTGGCTGCTTATCTGAAGAAACAACGCGACTCCGCTGTACAGCGGGCTATACAAATCATCCGTACCCGTATTGACCGTTTTGGGGTGAACGAACCTAATATCGTAAAGCAGGGACATAACCGCATCGCCGTCGAGTTGCCGGGTGTACAGGATGATCAACGCGTTCGCAATCTTTTGAAGGGTACGGCACGACTTGAGTTTCATCTCTGCGCCGAACCGGCAGAGCTTCAAAGCTCACTCAAACAGATTATCACTTACTTTAACAAGCAAGACAGTTCCGCCGCCAACGACACGGTAGCCGCCCGAAACAATCCGCTCCTGAAAGTATTTGTACCACAAGGGCAAAGCGTGATCTTCGGATCGGCAACCGCGCAGGACAGTGCAAAAGTCGACAGTCTCTTAGGTCTGTCTGCCGTCAGAACCATGCTTCCCAGAAACGTGGAACTCATGTGGACCGCCAAGCCGTCGTTCACCAGCAAAGATGGGAATAAATACTACAACCTGATTGGTGTCCGCGACCAGGTTGAACTGACCGGTGATGTCATTGAAGAGGCCCGCCCGGAGTTCGACCGTTACACCAATGCTCCCGAGGTATCAATGACGATGGACCGGGAAGGTGCCAGAAAATGGTCGCGTCTGACCGGTGCCAACATCAACAAACCCATAGCTATTGTGCTTGATGGACTGGTCTATACGTACCCGCGTGTAATCACAAAAATTAATGACGGACGGTCATCCATAACCGGGTTATCCAGCACCCAGGAAGCGGAAGACCTGGTGAATATCCTGATGTCGGGCGCCCTGCCTGCACCACTTCAAATTGTTGAGCAACGAACGGTTGGTCCAAGCCTTGGGGAAGCATCTATTCATTCAGGGTTTAACTCAACCATAATGGGTCTTCTTATTGTCGCTATTTTCATGATCCTTTATTATCACAAAGGTGGTTCTATTGCCGACCTGGCCCTGATGTTCAACATTCTCTTCATCCTGGGTATCATGGCTGCATTCAAAGCTACTCTGACCCTGCCTGGTATCGCCGGTATCGTCTTGACGATTGGTATGGCGGTTGACGCCAACGTGCTCATCTTCGAGCGTATTCGTGAAGAATTAAACGCCGGCAAGAGTATGCGGGCCGCGATTGACAGCGGTTATGCCAACGCCATGAGTGCTATTATTGACTCGAATATCACAACGTTCCTGACCGGTGCGATCCTCTACAGTTTTGGATCCGGTCCTATCAAAGGTTTCGCTGTCACACTTATGGCTGGTATCGTGTCATCGCTGTTCACGGCGATCATCATCACTCGTATCGTGGTTGATTATCTCACACGAGACAAAGTGACGGCTGTCAGTTTCGGTTAATTTTAATCAAAGAATAACATACGCAACTCATTATGAGAATTTTTGAAAACGCAAATATCAATTTTATCGGGAACAGAAAACTCTGGTACCTCATCTCTGGTACGGTGTTCCTGACCGCGGTTTTGGGCATTGCCATCCGCGGCTTGCAGTATGGCGTCGATTTCAAGGGTGGGCAGGAATTCGTCGTTCAGTTTCAGAAGACGGCAAATGTCACAAAAGTCCGCGACGTTCTGACAAAAAGTTTGAAGTCACAACCTGAGGTAAAACAGTACGGCTCGAAGACGATGCTACTGATCCGAACTGAAGCCAAAGGCACACAGACGGATGTAGAAGATAACATCAATAATACCCTCAAACAGTCGTTTCCTGATAACCAGGCGAATATTGTGAACTCTTACATCGTGGGTCCGCGATTTGCGGATACCCTGAAGAGAGGAGCTCTTTATTCGTGTATCACGGCTGTCTTTGTGATCTTCATCTATGTGTGGCTGAGATTCCGAAACTGGGAATATTCGACCGGTGCTGTTGTGGCTCTTGTCCACGATGTAACGATCACTCTCGGTCTGTTTACTATTCTTGATCATCATTTGCCCTTTAGCATGGATCTTGATGAATCCCTTATCGCAGCCCTGCTCACCATTTTCGGTTATTCCATTAACGATACCGTGGTAGTGTTCGACCGGATTCGGGAGAATCTGCACCTGTTTAAAACAGAGCCGCTCGACGAAATCATGAACAAGAGTGTGAACCAAACACTTAGCCGGACCATCATCACTTCGGGTACGACCTTGTTTGTAGTGTTGGTACTATTTATTTTCGGTGGAGAAGTCTTGAAAGATCTGTCATTCGCATTGCTGATTGGTATTGTTGTCGGTACCTATAGTTCTATTTTCATTGCGAGTGCGATTGCGCTTGATCTTCAAAATTGGCGCGCTTCGACGTATGGGAAAACTAAAAAAGCTAAAGCAAGCGTACGGTAATAATCTCTAACTTGTGAGGAGTTGATAATGAATTACAAAATTGGTGAACGCTACAACTGCGTTGTAATAGAGTTCAAGGGCGATGTCATGGGCGGACCGGACACGGTCAAGCTCAATGAACAGTTGCACAATCTCATCGATGAGGGGAAAAAAAATGTTGTCGTTGACCTTAGCAAGGTTAAGTTTATGAACTCCTCAGGGTTGGGGATGCTCATCGGTGCATTGACGACTATGAGAAACGCCGGAGGTGATCTGCGGATTGCCAACGCAACCGACAAGATTGAGAGCCTGCTGATGATCACAAAACTGATCACGGTATTTCAACATTTTAAATCGGTTGATGAAGCTGCCGCTTCTTTCGGTAAGTAATTCAATCGGATTTATTTCTGTTTTTATCATCAGAAAAAGAGGTGTATTGACACCTCTTTTTCTTTGTTATCTAATTTATTATGACTGTAAGAATTGTTCTTGGTGCTCAATGGGGTGATGAAGGAAAAGGCAAGATTGTTGACCTTTTAAGTGACCGTACCCGCTGGGTTGCCCGTTACCAGGGAGGAGCCAACGCAGGCCACACCCTCAAATTTGATGACACGGAGTTTGTCCTTCACCTGATTCCTTCCGGGATCTTTCACAAAGATGTCCATTGCATCATCGGCAATGGAACCGTTATCGACCCCGAGGCATTACTCAGCGAGATTGATGCCATCAAAAAGATGGGCACCGAACTGGAAAACAGGCTATTTGTCAGTGAAACGGCGCATGTCATCCTTCCTTACCATAAGATTCTGGATCAGGCTCAGGAAGCATCTATGGGCGATCAGAAAATTGGTACGACCGGGCGCGGAATCGGACCGGCTTATGTACATAAGATATCACGCGTGGGTGTCCGCATGATGGATCTTCTGGATGAGGATGCTTTAAGGGATAAAATCACGGCAAATGCCAATGAGATAAATATCATTCTGAATGGTCTCGGCAGCCCCGAAAAGATCGAGGCTGAACCGGCTATCGAACAGATGCTTGCCGCCGGAAAAAAACTGAAACCATACCTGACAGACACCGTCGATCTGCTCAATGAAGCCTACATCGATGGCCAACCCATCATGCTGGAGGGGGCACAGGGCAGCTTGCTTGACGTGGATCACGGGACCTACCCGTACGTCACCTCTTCGTCTCCGACATCAGGAGGAGCCTGTATCGGCACCGGGTTGCCACCGACGTCTATCACCAATGTGATGGGCATCACAAAGGCCTATTGCACAAGGGTTGGCAATGGTCCCTTCCCGACCGAATTACTTGATGAAACAGGCGAAGAACTTCGCAAAATTGGACATGAGTTCGGTGCCACAACCGGCCGGCCGCGTCGTTGCGGGTGGATCGATTTGGTTGCATTACGCTATGCTGTCCGCATCAACGGGATCAATGAGATTGCTCTTACCAAGCTCGATGTTCTCGATCAGTTTGAAGAGATAAGACTCTGCACAGATTACACCATCGACGGGCGGCAAACGCGCCATTTTCCACTCAATCTGAAACAACTGGAAGTAGTAAAACCTGTTTACGCTACGCTTCCCGGATGGAAACAGTCGACGGTCACAGCTACCGTCCGATCCGGACTTCCAAAAAGGACTCAGGAATATCTCGGTTTCATCGAAGAATATCTGCAAGTTCCCATCCGTATTATTTCTACAGGTCCTAAACGTTCTCAGACCATCGTGGAAGACCTGAAATAAGCGAAAATCAACCGATGAGCGAACGGTTTCAAATTCACTACGAGATTACCGTCGGCGAGCAGGATTCGATTGAGAGTGCATTAGAAACCATCTGCCTGGAGCAGACTGTGGAAATGCCTCCTGACGCTATTTCTGATGAGATACGGGAAAATATTGCCGGCAAGGTCATTTCTGTAGCAGAGACTTCGCAGAAAAACTGTTATGAGGCCGTCATCGATTTTCCCGTAGCGAACGCCGGCGGTGAAGTTACTATGCTTCTGAATATCCTGTTTGGCAATATCTCATTAATGCCGGGATATAAGATTATCGATGCGGAACTTGAAAAACTGCCTTTCTTACCCGGACCCGCCTTCGGCATTGACGGCGTTCGAAAGAAAACGGGTATCTACGATCGTGCCCTCTCGTGTACTGCCATGAAGCCGCTGGGATTTAGTGCAAAGGAATTTGGAAAAATAACCTACGAATTTGCACTGGGTGGTCTCGATATTATAAAGGATGACCACGGGCTTACAAACCAGCATTATGCACCTTTTGAAGATCGTCTCAATGCCTGTGTAACAGCGGTAAAACGTGCGGCTGACAAAACCGGGCGGCGCAGTTACTATTATCCCAATATTACATCCGCACCCGAGGAAACGCTGCGGCGGTATGATATGGCTTGTAAAGCCGGGGCTGATGGGGTGTTATTTATGCCGCACCTCACGGGTCTGGAGATCCTCGCCCGGCTGGCGTCGCAAAAAGGGCCGATCCCTCTGATGATTCATCCTGCTTTTTCCGGGAGCCAAACGATTCACGACGATCAGGGCTTCTCCCCTTCGTTTCTGTATGGCCGTCTGTGGCGAAGCCTCGGGGCCGATTTTGCGATCTATCCAAATGCACGAGGACGTTTCAGCTATACCGAAGATGAATGTATCGCTATTAACCAGGCTGCCCGTGCGACGGGCTCCCGTTTCCGCCGTGTTTTCCCAACACCCGGCGGCGGCATCAACCGCCCGACGATACCAAAGTGGCTTTCATTGTACGGACAGGATACCGTCTTTTTGATTGGCGGCAGTTTGTATGAGCATCCCGGCGGCATTCAGGAAGCCGCACGGGAGTTCCGCCAACAACTTGCTTCACAACCCGAAGAAACCGATTTATGAAAAACCAGTCAAAGATTCTTCATAGTGATAACTACCATTGGGATACCGTACCCAGGAAAGTATACAAGTCCGCCGCGGCGGACAATTTTAAAGACATTTCGCGTTATTCTCTTCTGGGTGAGCAGGAAGACGAACAGGCACTCAACTTCCAGATGCGGTATTTTGAAATCGAACCGGGTGGATATTCATCACTTGAATATCACCGCCATCCCCATTCGGTGATTATCATCCGCGGCT
>DATFNI010000042.1:0-10182 GCA_035266485.1 Balneolales bacterium | reverse complement strand
TGAAGGAACTGGTGGAAAGCGAGAATTAAAAACGAAATACTGCCAACAGATAGACGACCAACAACATGGTCATTTCTGTAACATGAAACGTGATCAATCTTTTTTTCACCTGATGCACCTCGCTTAATAGCGGTTATCCATCGACAATCCTTGTAATAAGATCTTGTAATTTTGGAGTATTTGGTTTTGCTACCAACAGACCATTTAGTACCGAAGTCACAACCAGCATCATTTTGATGATGAACCACCACTGATGTGCCATGACCCAATGTGTTGCCCCAAGCATGATGAGCCCGCTGATAAGCGTCAACAGTGTTCCGACCTGGATGATAATTGGGTACTTAGGCATTAATGGTCCAAACACCACAACCTTCTCAGGTGATGTATGCACATGCTTCCAAACTTGAGTTTCCAGTATCCATCCACCCACGGAGCCGCCGGCGATGCACGTAATCCCAATGATGTGCCCAAAAAGTCCAATCGAAAATAAAGATTCCATTTTATCTTGTTTTTATTAATAACAGAGTGTGAGAACTATTTCTCACCGGAAAAATGCACAGCGCAATATTCCAACCGGACCTTTCCGTTTTGGCATTTTTGATGTATCAGCTCGTATAGTGTTTGTTTTATTTTTGATCTTGTTTCACTACCTGCTCTGCTCAGAGCCATGACAACAGCGGCTCCCACGTCGTTCATATTTTCCCAATAGGTATCGCAACTGCCATAATCCACCAAGCCGTTTATTTCAGTTTGCTCGATATTTTTAAAACCGGCCTGTTTCAGTAAGTTGGTCATGTGTAAGGAATCAGCGCACCGGAACATACCCGGAGCGCCGGGAGGAGGCGGTGCCACCGGTAGATGCTTCTTGATAGCGTCCATGATGCATGTGACCCAGAAATTTTTCTCCGGAGCACCCCAAACCGTTATCGATACCCGGCCGCCGGGCTTCAACACTCTTGCCATTTCTTTGGCAGCTTTATGCATATCGGGAACGAACATGAAGCCAAGACGGCAGCTAACCGCATCGAAGACGGCATTGGCAAATGGCAATTCACAAGCACCACAATTGTGAAATTCGCAATTTAGGATATTGTTTCTTAATGCTTTATTGCGGGCTACAGAGAGCATCCCTTCCGACAGATCCGTCAGGACTACTTTCCCCTCAGAAACAACCGAAGAGATGGTTAGCCCGGGCTCACCTGTACCGGAGGCTACATCTAACACGGTATCCGTTTCTTTCAGGTTTAAAGATCGAATTGTCTCCTCGCCCATAGGATGCAGGAAATCCATGACAAGACCATCCCACTTCTTCCAGCCCGGCGAGAACTTATTCCAGCTTTCCTTTTGCTGTTGTTGAATGTTATTTACTTGAACTTCCATATTTCACCTCACCTATTTTATTCCATTATTACTATCAATTCCTTTGACACTTGCTTCAATCACCGAATAGGTTCGTCTGTACACCGCTATCATAATCATCATTTTGTGATTACCTCAGTCAGACGGCTGTAGTTTATCTGCTGAAACCAATCCCTCAATCTTTCTTTCATGAATGACGGGCAAAAGTTTGAAGCATGGTATCCCACGACGATGAGTTGTATGGCTGATCTGGGTAAAGCGGGACTGTAATAGTTTGGATTGAACGTATACAGTTCCTTAGCTCCTTTTGCCGATGAAGCAGAAAGCTTGTAATAATCAAAATCCGGATCATTGAAATCCCGGACCACGTAAACTGGTGCCTGCCTTTCTAATCTGGCCATCTTTGCTAAGGAGTTCTGGTAATTAAGGATCATACGGTTCGCACTGTCGACTTTGTTTTCAGCGGCAACAATATTTTTCCGGTAAAGTGCTTCCGTTTTCGAATCCTGATACTGCTTTGCCATTTTCAGGTAACCGACCAGATTATCTTTGTTTTCCCGAACATCATCCTCGAGACCAGGTAAATCGTGTTTCATTTTCCTGATCATAAACTGCATGATTCCCTGTTTGGTGAGTGGTGTAAAAACCGGGCGGCCTTTTTCTTTTAGTATGATGACACGATCGCCAATAATGATTTTACCGGTACTCTTACTCGTGATATCCGGCAAAAAGAAAAACAATGGCACCCCCGCATCGGAACATTCATTCTTGAATTTATCGTACAGTATTTTGCTTACGTCATTCACATATAAGTCGAGTCCTCCGTGTGATTCCTCGTGTTTCTTTATCTTGTGGGAATACTGGTTCCTGTAATAGTTAAAGCCCGGCATGCTGATCACTCCCTGAATCGGGTCCCGCCCTGCATCGCCCCGGCTGTCGTGCAGTGAAAACACCGGATCCAGGTCGCAATACACGGCCAGCGAAGGATCTACATCGAAACCTTTCGGAGGATCAAGCACCGGAACCTGAGTGGCTGCCGAGAAGATGCGGAGCAGTTGCTGCTTCATGCCAGCATAGTATTGTTTTTCATTAGCCTGCAGATTGTCTCGCGCTTCAAAATGCCACGAGCCGTCTTCGTTCTTCCCGGTGATTTTGCCGGTAACATTTTCCGGACTACTCTGAGCCATAGCCGCATGGGGAACTATCACGCAAAGATTGATCAGCAGAGCAATCAATGATTTCAGACCGGCTTTCATTCTGAAATTATTCGGCTGATTTTTAGAATACGAACCTGACATTCACCTTTGTGTTCTTTGCCGGCCTGGTAAATTTTTGCTGATCCATTTCAATGAAACCTAAAATCATCTAATGACATAGCCTGCTGATAACAGTTGCTCCTCAATAGGTGCAATCGGCATACGGCCTGAGCTTATGCCCGCTCGCTTTTGTTCTTCATCGGCCTGAATTTGCTCAGCTGCTTCAGCAATCTGTACGGCGATTTCCAGCGGTACGGCCACCACTCCGTCATCGCCGGCAACAATCACATCTCCGGGTTTTATCAGGACTCCACCACAGACGACCGGCTGATTAATGGAGCCGTATGGCTGCCCAAACGGATAGTGATAATTACGAGGTGTTACCGAGCGTGCAAAGACCGGAAGTCCGACTTCCCGTATCCCTGAGATGTCGCGAACGGCCCCGTCAATAATAGCTCCAACCCCGCCACGCCCTTTCACTCCATTCGATGCGAGTTCTCCAAAACAGGCATATTCACTAATGCCACCTGAGGCCTGTACGTACACGTCACCCGGCTGTATAAGCGAAGTTGCATAGATCTTAACCGCAAGATCGAGGCTTCCACAGGTCAGTGCCGATCCGCAGATATGAAATCCGGGCCAAATCGGGCGTATCTCATGGTGCAAAACTCCGTGCTTGTTCATCGCGTCAGATATGTTGGCTATAGGTAACCTCCCAAGACGTGCGATGATCTCAGCCGATGGACGGGTAAACTCCCTGACAATCACCCCCGTCTCACTCGTAACTTTGCGTAATGCTGTTCCATCTGTTGCTGACATGATCTATTCCTCCTGGTCTTAATCAATTATTCAGTTTATCCCCTTAAAATTCATCCGGTCCCTTTTGCTACCAATAGATTAAGAACCAAAGAATTCAACATTCATCACTCTAAATTCTTTACTGGTATCTTAGTCCTTCCAGGCTGATGACGTACTCCTTATGAAGAGCGTCGTACCGCACCCGGTATTTGCTTGGATAATCCCCCTGTCTCTGAAATGCATCAGGCTGTTTTACCGTCATGGTTGTATCCGGCTTTGTTTCCAGGAACGTTTTGGTAATCATGGGCTCGAGAAACGTTGCCATCTTCCCGCGGTATGCCCCATAGATAAAGGTTGTAGTAAAAGGGACCCCGTGAAATTCCGCTGCCGTAGTGTCGACCCAGTGAGTTCCCATATCGGGAACGGCAACACCGCCGCTGACATAATCCTGCGGAATATATTTCGGGTCTATGGAAACAGTATCCGGACCTGGAATTATCTGCGACTGCTCCTGCTCAGAAATTGTGTAGAAGTGGAAATCAAAATGCGGCACTCCGTAAGCAAATGCCGGTTCATGACCGTGCGGGTTCCAGTCGACTTCGCAGTGATCATAAGTTATGTTGACAACCTGTACAGGAAGGCTGAGCATATATGAGTGTTCACTACTGTCTGTCGGCAAACCATCTAACACGTCTGCTGTAAAGCGGATACCGATCGCCTCAAGTTTACCGGTTACATCAGATGTTACAAATGTGTACGCGTGACCATTTCCGATCGTCACCGGTGCACCCTTATAGGTTCTGCTTCCATGACGGCCGTTTTGACAGGATACAAAGACCATAATAAGCAAGACGAAAAGGAGGTTTCTGTTTTTTTTCATATTGCGAAAAGTTTGTTATAGATAATCTACAGGTATATGCGAAATTTAGTGTTTCATGGCCATTTCAGGTGCCGCCGGTTGTGGCACAAGGTTATGCACCGGCTTTACGGATTTCAGATAGGCAAAGACCGCCGCCAGTTCATCGTCACTCATCACCCGCACTCCCTCAGCAATAAAACTCATGGGAGGTAACAATGGACGTGTTCCATCCAGCCCCTTGTATTTACCTTCACGAATCGCTTTGAAGAACTGTGCCTGCGTCCAGTTGCCGATGCCGGTTTCATCAGGAGTCAAATTAGCAGCATAGGAAATACCCCATGGGCCGATCCATACAGTCAGATCGTTGGTTACGGCCAGACCCTGTTTTTCCATTTCTCTGCGGTTCACTACCGGCGGCGGCACGTTGGAGGGATGGCCAGCTAACATCATCGATGCGTCCGGGACCGGTCCCATAGCTGTCATCTTCTTGGGCGTATGACAATCGTTACATCCACCAATCAATACCAGGTGTCTTCCCCATTCAACCTGGCTTTTAAATCCTCCGTAATTAACTGTAGTGACCGGTGGATCTGTTTTTTTTGCAGACTGGCTCTGGTTGCATCCAACCACGATAAGCAGTGACAGGATGGCCCACACACAAGAATTTACTGAGTGCAACTTCATAACAAAAACCCTCTGATTTTTATTTAACCTTGTAGTCATGCTGTTGTCAGCATTTCCCATTGATCAATTATCACATACCAAAGCTATCTTCAGAATACGATCCGGACAATAGAACGAATGTTATAGGGTATAGGCGGGAGGGAAGGACGAATAAGTATTAGGGTGGCCATACCAAAAAAATCTCAAATTTCCGATCCAGGTCATACTCTCTCCAGTCTTTTAAATTGCCGGTTTCGGTCCCGGTCTGGCCACTTTTCTTTGGATCGGTTTACAAGATGTATCGGATTAACTCACCGGATCGCCTCGATAATTTTTGCAGGTGATGGAGTTGGAATGATGCGATTCAGTTTAAGCCCCGCCTTTTCAAGTAATACCTCGTATTCAGCAGCGGACCGCTCTTTGCTGCCGTTCATAACTTGCATGTGCAGGTCCAGGAACAGGCTTCCCATATCAGCCTCACCGTCCAGTACTCTCTCGATGATCAACAGCTTTGTATCGTTGTCCATCACTTTTTTACAGTTTTGCAGGATTTGTAACGCCCTATCATCATTCCAATCATGAATGATATGCTTCATCATGAGGATATCTGCGCGTGGCACACTTTTAAAGAAATCACCAGATACCGCAGTAACCCTTTCGGCCACCTCATCCAGGATATGATCTTCTACCACCTTTCCCATGTCATAGAGTATCCCGTGCAGGTGTGGGTTGGCCAGCAGAATACTCTTGAGCAAGAGTCCCTGACCGCCAGCTATGTCACATATGGTTTTGTATGGTGTGAAATCATATGCATCAGGAATCATCCTTGCAGACGCCGCGGAATTGGCAGTCATCCAATCATTAAACATTTTCGCGTGATCCGGGTTAACCTCAAGATATTCGAAAAACGAAGTTCCCATCGTCTGGGCAAAAGCCGATTCACCGGTTTTCAGAGATAAAACCAGGTTGTCCCAGCTTTTTCTCCAGGGTCCGCCACCCATTAGCATGACACCTCCATACATGCTGCCGGGAACATTTTTCAAAAGAAATCTTCCCGCTTCTGTGAGTGAAAATTGATCCGCATTTGATGAAACGATCCCCAATCCGGTAGCATAACGTAACACCCTGTTGAGCACGTCAGCATGGAGACCGCATTCATTTGCCAGTTTATCCACAGTCATCGAATCATCACGCAATTGCTCTATTACGCCTGATTTAACAAGTGTGTAAATGACATTCGTATTGGCAAAGCCCGCAACCAATTGTCTTAGCTGCATGAGCGGGGACGGTGACTGATCCTGCAAAATATCCCTCACTTTGAATCCATAACCTGGTCTTTGTGCTCAAATATATTTTAGGCAGTAAAAGAAAACAATAGAACAATTGTTACATCTATCACCATAGCCAATCATTTTGATGTCTAAAAGAGGAGTAGCCTCGCAATGACATTCTTTTCAAAGCCGGATGGACGTTGCAAGGTTTTCTTTTGATTTACGAACAAGGATTATCGATTTATGATTTTCGATTTGCTCTGGCATTTTTTTCATTTGGCATGTTTCGTCTCGCAGTTTCGACACTTCTGACAAAAATCGAAATAAGCTCATTGTTTTCGTCCAAGGCTTTTTGAATGTTTGTATTACCTCTCTTTCCAGAGTACAACTTCGCTCTATTAATAATGTTCAGACAAACAAAGGTTTCTCGAAGCTCTTTTAACACAATTTTGATTTTATGGACGAAATCTTTTCTTGATTCACCACTTTGGGCTTCTCCATAATTCAGATCAGGTGCAGTTCCGGATCGTACCAATTGGCCTGCTAAGTGATTCCCCGCTTTAGTATCAGGGAGTTCATTAGTAATCTCGACAATTGATACGGCAAAATCTATCAGGCGCTCTTCTAATTCAAACTTATTCATTTTTACCTCTTGGCGTCCCTCTCTTAACTTCTTAAATCTAAGATCGATAATCCTTGTTCGTAAATCAGTTAGATTCCTTAAAAAATCCCGGGTTTAAACCTCTCTCCTTCCATAGTACTTATTCACCGCTTCAGTTCGGTTTTGGACATGCAGTTTTTCATAAATCTTATGGATATGTTGCCTGACTGTGCCGGTTGAAATATCCAGGTTGTCACTTATCTCCTTATAAAGATACCCTTTAGCCAGCAACTGGAGCACATCCATTTCACGGGGAGACAGACTTTCGACCTCTTTATTAGTTTCCGAAGTTTTCTGAAAAGCAACTACTACTTTCCGTGCGATGTGAGTGCTCATAGGGGCCCCACCCTCATATAATTCCTTTAACGCATCAAGGATCTTATCATGTGATGTTTTTTTCAACAGGTAGCCATTGGCACCGGCCGAGAGCGCATCGAAGACCTGCTCACTGTCCTCGTAAATGGTAAACATCATGAATTGAATCGCAGAATTTTCGGCCTTGACCTTCCTGATGCATTCAATACCGCTCATCCCTGGTAAGTTTATATCCATCAATACGATATCAGGACAGATATCCGGCAACATCGTAACCGCATCTTCAGCATTATCAAAGGTACCTGCACATGCAAATCCTTCCGCATCATCTATGATACGCCGAACCCCCAGGCGGACTTCATCGATGTCCTCTACCACACATACTTTAATCGGTTTTCCCATAGGCTAAATTTAGCAAATCTATGTGCCGTTTCACTATAACAAAAGTTATACATGATGTAGGAGCAGGGAGTCAGCATACAGTAGAAAGATTCTGACTCCTGTATTCTGTATTCTGTATTCTTCCCCCAAAGTATTTCATACGGATTTCACCTCACCGCACACTTTATCCAGCGGCAGGCTGATGTTGACCGCGGTTCCTTTTTCACTTCTAATAGAAAATTTTCCTCCGATTGCTTCCATCCGGCGCTGCATATTCTTAAGGCCATTACTGAACCTATTCCGGTTGTTCATGTCGATGCCCCTCCCATTATCCCGAATGTGAATGCATAATTCGTCACCTATGGCAAAATCCACGAATACTTCGGTAGCTTCAGCGTGTTTTACAACGTTGTGTACAGCCTCTTTGACTACCAGGTAAACATTACGGCGTTTTTCACCGCCCAGCGTAGTGGAGGGAACCTGTTCAGGTACATTAAAATGACAATCGATGTCATGATCCTCCAGCAGTTCCACGACATTATGCCGGATATATGTAATCAAATCATCCAGAGTATCATACTCCTTATTCATCGACCATATGATCTCGTTCATTTTATCAACCACCTTTCCGGACGTTGCTGTTATTTTATCCATTGTACAATTCCATCCTGCAGCATTGGGTACGCCATTACCCTTCAGGTTATCACACAAATACATGATGGTCGTAAGTGCCGAACCAATATCGTCGTGCATCTCGGCGGAAATACGTCTTCGCTCTTCATCCTTACCTTGCATTATCGCCTTCAGGTGGATCACTTCCCGTTCCTTTCTAAAATTGATTATGGTCTGTTCCTGAAGTTTTTGTCTTTCCCGGTAATACCAATAGCTAAAAAAGATGAGTCCCAGTAAGATGAAGATCCCACCGGCAAAAATCAGCAATAAATTGTTTTTTCTTTCTATTGTGACATTATTTCTTGCCAGTTGCAGTTTCTGCATGGCAATCTCTTTATCTTTTTGAGCTGCCTTGTACTGAATTTGCAGGCGGTTTATGTTGGTTCTGACATTGGCGCTCATAGTCGAATCGTTCAGTATATCATACTTCTTCCGATATGCCAATGCCCCCTGTAAATCTCCCATTTTCTCAAGTACGACAGAAAGCGTATCATACATCTCGCGTAATTCATCTGCGGCACCGATCTTCTCGCCGATAGATATCGCTTGTTTGGCGAACTTAGCCGCCCGGCTGTAGCGATGCTCCTGCTGGTCCACCACGGCCAGTGAAAAAATGGCATAGAGACTGTAATACGGCATCTTCAATTCTTCAGCCATCGAGCGGACCTGCTCATACTCCCGGCGTGCCATGTCCAGCTTGTTCTGCTGTGTGTAAATCACCCCTTTATCAATTCTGGCATCAGCGGCCAGCGTCGGATCGTGAACCGATTTGCCGATCTGTATTGTCTGGTCGAAATGCTTCAACGCCTCCTCATATCTGTTCAGATGCCTCTCGGTCAGTCCCAGGTTGATCAGGCTGCTACCCATCTCGGCAGTGTCCTTGTTTGCAATGGCCATCCGGAGAGATTCCGAAGCATAGACATTTGCCTGGGCGTAATCCTTTAGTTCGATGAAAACAGATGCGATGTTATTATTGAGCCTCTGCTCCATCCTTTTGTTTCCGAGTAAATTTGCAAGTCGAAGAGCTGTAAGATAATGCTCTGAGGCATCCTGCAACGATCCCAGGTATTCGTAATCGTTAGCCACATCGTTATACCCTTTGATCTGTATGGTCGTATCCTTCAGATCGACGCCAATTGTAATCATATCCTCGCTGAGAGAAAGGGCCCGGTCATACTTTCCTTCGTCATTCAGTAAAACGATGGCATGAGAAATATACCGGCTGCGCCCGCGGTCATCGTTCAACTTCTCTGCCAGAACACGAGCTTTTTCATAGTACAACCAGGCTGAATCCGGCTTAACCTTTTCAAATCGTTTCCCGTATTCGAGATACTGATCAACAGTCCAATCACTACTTGTATCCGTCGGCACACGATAGCCCCCATCCGCCTTTGCATTTTGTGCCTCGACGTGATGTACACTTATGGCGGTCAACAGTATTATAATCCCTGCAGTCAAACAGCGCACAATGGAAATCAATCAGAAAATGTTCTAAGATAAATGAAACAGGTAGGTTAACTGTAAAATCTACAAAATGTATCAGTAATTACAAATGGGAAATTAATCGTGAGTAGATCGTCAGCTTGTTTCTGAATCCCAACCCCTAAATCCCCTGAGGGGAGCACGTGTTCCCTGACAAGGTACATGATCTTTTGCCACTCGTTTAACTAACTTTTACTATACGAGGGGACTTCCATACATACAATTATAACAACCAACATCAGCATGCCAGACATCATCTACTTCAGATCATCCACCGAATGGACAAACTGGTTGAATGACCACCATGATAAAGTCCAGGAACAATGGGTTGGATTCTTCAAAAAGAAATCGGATAAAACCGGGATCACCTATTCCGAAGCCCTGGATGCAGCACTGTGCTTTGGCTGGATTGATGGCATACGCAAACGGGTGGATGATGATCGATACACAATCCGGTTCTCGCCA
>DATFNI010000041.1:0-4800 GCA_035266485.1 Balneolales bacterium | reverse complement strand
GGTCGGAGAAGTACTTCCCCATGATGAAGAAAATCTTCAAGAAAGTGGGTGTGCCGCCCGAACTGGTTCATCTTGCGATGATCGAGAGTGGTTTGAATCCCAATGCAAGAAGTTGGGCACGTGCCGTGGGTATGTGGCAATTCATTCGTTCAACAGCCACCGTGTACGGGCTGGAGGTTAACTGGTGGGTTGATGAGCGCCGTGATCCCGAAAAAGAAACACTCGCGGCCGCACGTTATTTGAAAGACTTGCACAACATATGGGGCGACTGGTATCTGGCGTTGGCTGATTACAATGTGAGCCCCGCACGACTTCGAAGGGCCGCGAGAAGAGCCGGGTCGAAAGATTTTTGGAAGCTTTCCAGATACCTCCCGAGGGAAACCAGGAGTTATGTTCCATCTTTTATAGCCACAACGTTGATCGCTGACCATCCGACGGAGTTTGGATTCAAGAAAGACTATGGAATTCAACCGTACTCTTATGACATTGTGAAAATCAAAGGATCAGTTGATCTGAGTGTCCTTGCCAAATGTGCTGATATCACAGTAGATTCTCTGAAAAAACTGAACCCGGAATTGCTCAGATGGGCAACACCTCCCGGCCCTAATCCTTACCCTTTGAAAATCCCGGATGGTTCGAAAGAATCGTTCCTGGCTGCTTATTCGAAAGTACCCGATTCCGACAAGAAGGAAGTACTGGTTCACACCGTACACCGCGGTGAAACACTGGGCTACATAGCACACCACTATGGTACCTCTGTTCACGCCCTTTATGCGTCGAATAAAGATCTCTCACGGACCATTTATCCCGGTCAGAAAATCATTATACCATTGCCTCCGGGGAGTAAGCATCAGATACAAGCTGATCGTCCGTCATTGTCGTCCAAGACCGTTTATGCGTCGCGAAGCCGGTCTTCCAGAAGCAGGAGACCTTCAGGCACGGATCTGCTTTGGTATACCGTAAAAACTGGTGATAATATCGGATATATTGCCGAGTGGTATGATACCGAAGCATGGAGAATCCGTTCCTGGAACCACACCGGAAATCTGATCCATGTTGGGGAAAAACTGCGGATCTACGTTCCGAAAGACAAAGTTGATTATTATCGCGATATTAACAGGATGACTTTTGCACAGAAGCAAGTACGTGAACGGCGCCAGCACAGTGATAACAATACTGCGGCAAATGTAAAAATGGCCTCATCCGATAATTACACGAGTTATACGGTTAAACGGAATGACAGCCTTTACGATATCGCCAATGCATTCAATACATCTATCAGCGAAATTAAAAGGGTAAATCATTTGCGTACCTCCCGTATATATCCCGGACAAACCCTACTGATCAGCAAAAAATAGGCTTTACGCCTCAAGCTATGAACGCTTTTAAAAAGCGCATTTTCCTATCCGGACTATGCCTATTAGTGATTGTCGGTGGCGGCTTCATTGCCGCCCGTCCCGATTTATATTTTTCCATCAAAAAAAACTTCACCATTTTTAGTGAAGTTTTCAGAACCGTATCTGTTGATTATGTGGATGAGGTTGACCCGGGGGAACTCATCCATACGGCTATTAACGCCATGCTCGGCACACTCGATCCATATACCGTTCTGATCGACGAACGGGAAAATCAGGAGTTGGACATCATTGCTACCAGCAAATATGCCGGGGTTGGATTGGAGGTTGGCGCACGAGGCGGAAAAGTAGTGGTGATTGCCCCTATCGAAGGTTACTCTGCATCTCGTAAAGGAGTCAAAGCGGGCGATGTTTTATTGACTGTAAACGGTCAAAAGGTGGACAATCTTTCGCTTGATGAGATTCAGAATCAACTGCAAGGTGAACCAAATACCGACGTAACGCTGGTTGTAAAGCGCTATGGCATTGAGCAGCCGATCCTCTTCAACCTGAAGAGGCAGGAAATCGTGGTTCATAACGTAACTTACAGTGGATTCGTAGATCCGGATAGCACAATTGGTTACATATTGATCCGGCAATTTGGGCAAAATACTTCAAAAGAGGTAGAAAAGGCTTTGTTGAGGTTGAAGAAAAACGGTCATTTAAGGGGGCTCATTCTCGATCTGCGAAATAATCCTGGTGGATTGCTTTCAGAAGCAGTTGGTACCGTTGACTTGTTTGAACCGCCCGGCCGTGAAGTGGTCAGTACCAAGGGTCGAAATCCGGAAAATAATTCTACCTATTACACTTCGGCCCCGGCCGTGTTTCCTAATGGCGGAATGGCAGTGTTACTAAATAATGGAAGTGCGAGTGCTTCTGAAATTGTTGCCGGTGCCCTGCAGGATCTGGACAGAGCTGTTATCATCGGGCAGAGAAGTTTTGGCAAGGGACTGGTGCAAATAGTGAAACCACTTGCCTATAATACGGCACTTAAGCTCACTACTGCCAAATACTATACCCCGAGCGGCCGGTGTATTCAGGCAATCAATTATACGCATGATCAGGATTATGGAGCTGAGAGAGTTCCGGATTCGTTACGTAAAGCCTATGAGACACATAATGGCAGGACAGTTTTTGGTGGAATGGGTATAGAACCGGATATCCTGATCAAACCCGAAAAGCTTGGTTTGCTTCAAATTGCCTTGCTACAACAGAGTCAATATTTCTTTTTTGCCAGCCGGTATACGGCAGATCATCCAAAATTCGTTTCTCAAAGTGTATCTGATTCACTATTTTCTGCATTCAAAGAATACTTGAATGCAGAGCATTTTCATTATCAAATACCTGCTCAACGCTACTTAAGTAAATTAAAAACAAGACTGATATCAACAGATTCTATCCAGGCTATGCGACCTATTAACACCCTGGATTCTTTACTGGTGAGATATAAAGAACATGCTTTTGCAAGAGAAGCACCTGAAATTAGAGAAGAATTATACCTGGAGATTTTGTCCAGGTATTATGGCCAAAAAGGAAAAATTCGTGCTGAATTGGCAACCGATCCCGACGTGCAAAGCGCCGTAAAGGTATTGGACAATCACGAAAAGTACGACCGTATTTTGGCTGTCAAGAATTGATCCATTGAAAAAGGCAGATTTACATATTCATACAACCATCTCCGATGGCCGACTAACACCCGCACAGATTGTCAGAGAAGCAAGTCTTCGCAATCTCGGTATCATATCAATTACCGACCATGATACGGTTGACGGTATTCCGGAGGCGAAAAAGATAGCAGATGAAGTAGGAATAGACATTATCCCCGGAGTTGAAATCACCGTTGATTTCAACGGTAAGGAGTGTCATGTTCTTATGTACGGTTTCCAGTACGATAATCCCAGGATCAGGAAGTTTTTGAAGGAGCAACAAAAGATCAGGGTTTACCGGGCACAAAAGATCGTGGGCAATCTCAAAAAACTCGGGTTTGATATCTCTTTCGACGAGGTTCTGGCGCGTGCCGGGCTAAGTGCCAGCATCGCCAGACCGCATATTGCGAGTGTAATGGTAGAAAAAGGATACGCGGGGAATACAAGAGAAGTTTTTTTGCGGTATCTTGGCAACAATCGTCCGGCTTATTTTAAATGTGAATACAGATCTGTGGCGGATGTGGCGGAACTTGCGCAGGATGCCGGCGGTGTTCTGATGCTGGCCCATCCCGGAGTTTACTACTCAGAAAAAGATCTGCAGGTTATGTTGGATGCCGGGATTGACGGAGTGGAATACGTACACCCGAGCCATCCGTATGAGTTGCAGAAAAAGTATCACAATTGGGCTGATAAGCATGATCTTCTGATTAGCGGAGGCAGTGATTATCATGGTTTTCGTTATGATGATGAATGTAATTTTGGTATTGTAGCCGTATCCCTACGGGAGGCGCAGCGTATACGAGATGCCGCGTTTCAGCGTCAGGATGCGGTAATTGTTACTGATGAAAATAATGTCTGATAGTTGATGAAAGTATTCGAAGGTTCAAATCGCGCTGACGGTCTCAAGATCGGCCTGGTCGTCTCCCGCTGGAATGATTTCATTACAAATTCACTGCGGGAGGGAGCTCTTGGTGCTCTGAGACGTTTGGGAGTTGATGAAGAGAACATCGTCGTGGCTTATTGCCCCGGTGCCTACGAGATACCTTTTACAGCCAAGGCATTACTCGAAAATACAGATGTCGATGGTGTGGCCTGCCTGGGAGCTGTCATTCGTGGAGCCACTCCGCATTTTGACTATGTTTGTCAGAGTGTAAATAGTGGGGTTTCGAGTTTGAATCTTTCCTATGATAAACCTGTTACTTTTGGGGTGTTGACTACCGAAACCATAGAACAGGCTATTGAGCGCGCCGGGACAAAGGCCGGTAACAAAGGAGAAGAAGCGGTTTCTGCCCTAATTGAAATGATTACGCTTGTTCGTACAATAAAGCGGCACTGATTAGGGTTGAAATAACTTAAAGAATGTTCTAATATCAAAAACTGTAATATCGTAAAGCACAGATTTCCTGGTGAATATTCTATCACTGAATAAAAAAGAAGAACAGGCGGAAGAGATCCGGAAGTTCAAGGATGAAGTCCTTGAAGCGGGTGAGGTGCCTACGCATATTGCCATCATCATGGATGGCAATGGCCGATGGGCTAAAAGCCGGGGAAATGTGCGTATTTACGGCCATAAAACCGGTGTCGACTCTGTTCGGGAAATTACCGAAGCCTGTGCCGAACTGGGCGTTAAATATTTGACGCTCTATGCCTTTTCCGTTGAAAACTGGGGCCGGCCGTCGACAGAGGTCAGTGGTTTGATGCAGATATTGATACAGACATTACGAAAAGAAACGAAACGCTTGATCGATAACGACATTAAA
>DATFNI010000040.1:0-6205 GCA_035266485.1 Balneolales bacterium | reverse complement strand
CTGTTGCCCCGCTGGTAAAAATAATCTCCTCCGGACTCGCGCCTATTAACCTTGCCACCTGCTCGCGTGCACGGCCAACCGCCTCTTCCGCCAGCCAGCCATACGGGTGATGGTGGCTGGCTGCATTGCCGAACGTATCCGTGAAATAAGGCAACATTTCATCCACAACCCGCGGATCGCAGGGAGTCGTCGCATTATTATCCAGATAGATGGGAAGGTTCATAGGGTGTGTTTTTTCTTAAAATAATAAGATCTGGTGAATTACCTCACCCCGGCCTCCTCTCCTCATTCGTGGTGAGGGGGAAACGTTGATTTTTTCACCCTCAAATCTATTCAGGCAATTTAAAAGCTTCTCTCCATGCAGATGGAGAGAGGTTGGGGTGAGGTACAGTCTTAAAAAATGAGTTAACTCTTGTAAAACTGATTGCATTTTTGCCGCTAATCTCATACAGTTGTTTATTGGAAGTGTACCATGGAATGATATGCTTCAATAATTGATGCGTCTTTAAACCTTCTCATCACCTTTTCCGTGGCTTCTTTAACCTGCAATATCAATGCTAAAAACCTTCCTGTCAGATATTGCTGCGACCAGGCGAGCTTTCATGAGTTCTTCCGAAATCTTGAAAGCTATCTGTATTTTGATTGAAACTAACTAAAAGTCGGGATATCATGAGTTCCAAACTATTAGACCAACCTATCAGCCGGCGTGAATTTTTCAAGCTTTCCGGCACGGCGGGTGCCGTACTTGCGCTTGGGTATCTGTTTCCTTTTGGCAGCAAAGATCCGGTACTCAAAAAATTAAGCGGAAAATCTGTCTTTACAGGTGATTTAACTCCTTTCGTGATTATTGACAGCTCGGGTTCGATCACCTTAATGCTCAGCAAGCCGGAGATGGGACAGGGGACGTACGAGTCCATGCCGGTACTCATTGCCGAAGAGTTGGAAGTCACGCTGGATCAGGTCACCATCAAACCGGCACTTGCCAGCCGGGCAAAATATGGTCCGATGTATGTTCACGGAAGCCAAAGCGTCCGGACCATGTGGATGAAACTCAGAAAAGTCGGTGCTGCCGCCCGAGAAATGCTTACCAAGGCCGCTGCACAAACCTGGAAGGTACCTGTCAGTGAATGTTATGCCAAAGATGGCAGAATCTACCATAAATCTTCCAACAAGAGTGTGGGGTACGGTGAACTGATTGAGGTGGCAAGCAAACTCAGTGTTCCGCAAAATCCAAAATTGAAGGATCCCAAGGATTTCAGGCTGATCGGAAAATCACTGCGGCGACAGGATATCCCTATGAAGGTCGATGGTGTGGCGGAATACGGGCTCGATTCGAAAATTCCCGGAATGCTGTATGCCTCCGTGGAGCACTGTCCCGTTTTTCTTGGTAAAGTGAAATCGTTTGATGATACGGCGGCCAAGGCCGTGAATGGCGTAAGGCATGTTCTTGCATCCGAGAGAATGATGAACCGTCAGACACTGTATGGCGTTGCCGTCGTGGCTGATAACTATTATGCCGCACTGCAAGGAAGGAAAGCCCTTCATGTCGATTGGGATTACGGAAGAAATGCCGACGCCGATACCGACCATTTATTTACTCAATACCGTGATCTGTCGCAGACAGACGGTGAGATCGTCAAACAGCAGGGCGATTTTGAAAACGCCTACGAAAAGGCTGCGAAGAAACAGGAAGCGTTATACGAGACCCCCTTCGCTTCTCATGCACCCCTGGAACCGCAAAACGCCGTTGCCTATGTACGCGGCAGCAAATGTGAAATATGGGCGGCCACCCAGGAACCGGACGGTGCGCAGGAAACGGTGGCGAAATTCCTGAATATCCCGGTTGATAACGTAACCGTGCACTTTACGTTTATGGGTGGTGCATTCGGTCGTCGCAATATTCACGATCCCATAATGGAAGCGGTTTTTCTTTCCAAAAAATTAGGTGTGCCAATCAAAACCGTCTGGACACGGGAAGATGATATGCAGCAAGGCCCTTTCCGCCAGGCGATGGTAAACCGATTGAGAGGCGGAGTAGACGAATCCGGCCGGCTCGTTGCATTTCAGCATAAGATTGTCACGGCGTCTATCTCACACAGTCAGTTTGGCGATCCTGCAACGCCGGGCAGACCGGATCGAGGAGCTTTCGAGAGTATTGAAAATAGCGCATATGAAATCCCGAACCTGAAACTCAACAACATTTATGCAGATGCGCCAGTCGGCATAAGCTGGTGGCGATCGGTATATGCGTCCACTAATTGTTTTGCTCAGGAAAGCTTCATCGATGAAATGGCCCATGCCGCGGGGAAAGATCCGCTTCAGTTCCGGGTGGATATGATCCACAAGAACACCAGGATCAAAAACCTGTACGAATTCCTGAGGGATAAAAGCGGATGGGATAAATCACTTCCTGCCGGCTGGGGTAAAGGCGTGGCCGTAGTGGAATATGGAGCAGGAAGGGCCGGTCATGTAGTGTACGTTTCCAAAAAAGGAGCCGGTGTAAAAATCGAACGAATCGTTTCAGCCATTGACTGCGGTATCGTGGTCAACCCGGACAATGTCAAAGCACAGGTGGAAGGATCGGTCGTAATGGCGATGACGGCCGCTCTCAAAGATGAGATCACAATCCGTAACGGGCGGGTCGTCCAATCCAATTTCGACACCTACCGGATGATTCGGATCAACGAAATGCCGCCGATCGAAGTCCATATCGTTCCCAGCATAATCGATCCGGATGGTGCCGGCGAACCGGCTCTGCCGCCGCTGGCACCTGCACTCTGCAATGCGATATTCGCCGCAACCGGCAAACGAATACGAAAGCTGCCGTTTAACATAAAAAAGGTGTAAAAATGGTTGTTCGGAAGACAGATGACTTATGACCGGTCCCCCATCATTTTAGTTCTCTGGTTACTGGAAACTTTTTTAGCATGTTAATACTTTGGTACTTTAAAACTTAAACATCCTATTCCCATGGCTTCTTTAAACCTGAACGTTAACAACAAGACCTATAAGGTAGATGTAGACCCACAGACACCCCTGTTATGGGTGATACGTGATCATGTAGGGTTAACCGGAACGAAATTCGGTTGCGGTATATCTCAATGTGGAGCGTGTACGGTTCACATGGATGGTAACCCGATTCGGTCGTGTATCACTCCGGTATCAACGGCCGTTGGTCGTAAAATAACTACAATTGAAGGGATTTCGCCAGATGGTAGTCATCCGGTACAAAAGGCCTGGATCCAGCATCAGGTACCCCAATGTGGATATTGCCACTCGGGACAGATAATGTCGGCCGTGGCCTTGCTGAACGAAAATCCGGATCCGACCGATGAGGATATCGATTCTGCCATGGAGGGTAATATCTGCCGTTGCGGTACTTATAACCGGATACGGGAAGCCATTCACACAGCAGCAAAAATGAACGCTAATTCCGGCCGATCATGAAAATTAAAGAAGCCGAAAAAACGATTAGCCGCCGTGAATTTTTCAAACTTACCGGCGCAACAGGTGCCGCTCTGGTCTTGGGTTATATTTTACCATTTGGCAGTAAAGCTGCCGTTCTCAAGAACCTGAGTGATACATCGGTCTTCACAGCCGATCTGACACCATTTGTTATCATAGATAGTTCCGGAACCATCACACTCATGCTGCATAAACCGGAAATGGGTCAGGGTACCTATCAATCCATGCCGGTAATTATGGCGGAGGAACTGGATGTGACACTGGACCAGGTTACCATTAAACCGGCACTGGCCGACCGCAAGAAATACGGCAGTATGAGCGTAGGTGGAAGCTACAGCGTCCGGGGTTCCTATATGAAACTGAGGAATGTTGGTGCGGCGGCCAGGACGATGCTCATCACAGCCGCTTCACAAAAATGGAATGTGCCATCCAAAGAATGTTATGCCAAAGAGGGAAGAATCTATCACAAGGCTTCTAATAAAAGTGCCGGCTACGGTGAACTGATTGAGGCAGCCAGCAAACTAAGCGTACCGAAGAATCCGCCGCTCAAAGATCCCAAAGATTTTCAGTTAATCGGCAAATCCATTCAACGACCCGATATCCCGTTGAAAGTGACAGGGAAAGCCGAATTTGGGCTGGATACCAAAATACCGGGCATGTTATATGCATCAGTCGAGCATTGTCCTGTTTATTTAGGGAAAGTAAAGGGATTCGATGATACGGCCGCCAAAGCGGTACCGGGAGTGAAATCCGTCCTGATCTCAGAAAGGCACTTTAGCGGCAACGTGTTATATGGAGTAGCCGTTGTGGCCGATTCCTATTATGCCGCGTTACAGGGAAGAAGAGCATTGAAAATTACCTGGGATGAGGGCAAAAATGCCGGGGCAAACAGCAAGGAATTATATGCCCGTCTTCGCAAATTGGCTGATACCGAAGGTACTGTAGAGAAGCAGCAGGGTGATTTTGAAGGGATTTATGAGAAAGCTGCAAAAAAATTGAATGCGTTGTACGAACTTCCTTTTGCTGCTCATGCACCGATGGAACCGCAGAACGCACTGGCCAATGTTCAGGGGAATAAGTGCGAGATCTGGGCTCCGACCCAGGTGCCGGACGGGGCACAGCGGGAGATAGCTAATCTTTTGAATATCCCGCTTGATAACGTAACGCTTCATTTTACGTTCATGGGGGGTGCATTCGGCAGGCGGCTAGTTCCGGATCCTATAACCGAAGCCGTTTATCTTTCAAAAAAAGTCGGTGCGCCCATTAAGTTGATATGGACACGTGAAGACGACATGACCCAGGGACCGTTCCGGCCGGGTACCGTTAGTAGTCTGAAAGGTGGCCTTGACGAATCCGGAAAGCTGGTGGCTTTTCAGCATAAAGTGGTGGCACCTTGTTGGCGTAAAAATGACCGTGGCGTTGTGGAGGGTATAGCGGAAAGCCCGTATGAAATACCCAATCTTAAAGTGAATAACATTTACGCCGAGTCTCCCGTAGGTCTCGGTGCATGGCGATCGGTTTATTCCAGCACCACCTGTTTTGCCCAAGAGGGTTTTATCGATGAATTAGCTCATGCTGCCGGAAAGGATCCCCTTCAGTTCCGGCTGGATTTGATCCATGAAAACAAACGCATGAAGAACTTGTATGAATTCCTGCGTGATAAGAGCGGATGGAATAAACCGATGCCTGAAGGATGGGGCAAAGGTGTGGCCGCCATAGAATTTTTTGCAGGCAGGGCGGGTCATGTTGTATTCGTATCCAAAAGAGGGGCAGGAGTTAAAATCGAACGCATCGTCTCGGCCATCGACTGTGGATTGGCTGTAAATCCTGATAATGTCAAAAACCAGGTAGAAGGAGCGGTGGTAATGGCTCTGACGGCTGCTATGAAAAATGAGATAACCATCAATAATGGCAGGGTGATGCAATCAAATTTTGACACGTATCGGATGATGCGCATCAACGAAATACCGCCGATTGAGGTATATATCGTTCCCAGTTCGGAAAAACCCGACGGGGTTGGTGAACCGGGTCTCCCTGCTTTGGCGCCTGCGCTCGGAAATGCCATCTTCGATGCCACGGGCAAGCGAGTGCGTACACTGCCGCTGAATATTAACAAAGTGTAAATAGACATCAACCTGTCAGGGGCCGGACTCTGACAGGTTGATAAATGAGAAGTTTCCGACAATCTCTACAAATATTAAATTCTTCAACAGGATACAAAAGTACGTTGCATCTCTTATTTTAGTATCATACTGTTGAATATCAGAAGGATATGAGGGAGAGTGCTCGCCTCCAAAATTTTAGCCCCTCCTAAACACTAAATCATACTATTCCTATGGCTTCATTAGATCTGAATATCAATAACAAGACCTATACAGTGGATGTCGATCCTCAGATGCCACTGATATGGGTGATTCGAGACTATGTCGGATTGACCGGAACCAAGTTCGGGTGTGGCATCGCACAGTGCGGTTCATGCACCATACATGTTGATGGCAATCCGATACGCTCATGTGTCTTCCCGGCTTCAGCAGCTGCTGGTCGAAAAATCACAACGATTGAGGGAATCTCTTCCGACAGAAGCCATCCGGTTCAGAAAGCATGGATAGAGCATCAGGTTCCCCAGTGCGGCTACTGCCATTCGGGACAAATTATGACTGCCGTCGCATTGCTTGAGAACAATCCGGAACCCACTGATGAAGATATCGATACGGCAATGCAGGGTATACTATGCCGTTGC
>DATFNI010000039.1:0-27494 GCA_035266485.1 Balneolales bacterium | reverse complement strand
GGTTCACGGCGAGGTCCGGGCTACCATAGTCGCTGCCGACTGAGCTACCGGGAAAACAACGGTGTCGAGCAGGTTAACATGATCAGGCCGATTGGCAACAAACACGACGATTTCAGCAATATCATCAGCCGTAAGTGGTTGCATCCCCTCATACACCTTATCTGCCTTGTCCTTATCCCCCTTGAAACGAACCATACTGAATTCTGTTTCCACAAGTCCGGGTGATACCTGGCTCACACGCACATTGGTTCCGGTAAGGTCCATCTTGGTAGATTTCGTGATGGCAGTAACCGCATGTTTGGCTGCGCAATAAACGACACCTCCCGGATAGGCCTCATGTCCTGCAATTGATCCGATATTGATGATATGACCGGAGTTGCGTTTCTTCATGCCCGGAGATATGAGGCGGGTCATCGTCAACAACCCTTTCACATTGGTATCGATCATGGTATCCCAGTCCTTAAAATCACCGGAATAAACGGGATCGACACCGTGCGCTCCACCGGCATTGTTGACAAGAATATCAATCGGATCGGCGCCCAAGCTATTGATGAATTTCTCACAAGCGGCGCGGTCGGTAATGTCAAATGTTCCGATTGTGACTTTTATGTTATGCTCATCTTCCAGAACGGCTGCCATCTTCTCCAGACGTTCTTTACGGCGGCCCGTAATGATAAGATTAACACCCAATTCGGCCAGCTGGCCGGCTATGGCTTCCCCTATGCCTGATGTTGCTCCTGTCACCAGAGCGGTCTTCCCTTTTAATCTGTTCTTCATAATCATTCTGGAATTCAGCTAACGGAATCCGCCTGATACTGTCGTTCCACCAAACGCGCGGCTCCCAGAATCTTTTCCTCCTGGAATGTATTGCCAAGAAACTGCATGCCAATCGGGAGCCCGTCCGAGTGGATGCCGACAGGGACGTTTATGCCGCAGATCCCTGCAAGGTTAGCAGATATCGTGTAAATATCGTTCAGATACATTTGAAGCGGATCATCAATCTTGGAACCAATGTCAAACGCTGTTGTTGGCGAAGTCGGCGTCACAACGACATCCACGTTTTCGAAGGCACGTGTATAGTCATCTTTGATGAGTCGGCGGATCTTTTGCGCCTTGGCATAATAGGCATCATAATACCCGGAGCTGAGCACATAGGTTCCGAGCATGATGCGTCTTTTAACTTCGGTTCCAAACCCTTCCGTACGTGTCTGTTTGTAGAGCCGGATAAGTGCTGAGTCCATATTTTGGAGACGGGATTCAAGATCCGATGCTAAACGCTTATCCGCTTTCTTCAGTTGCTCCCGCAGTGCCTCTTCTTCCACTCGCAGCTGTTCTTTCACTTTCTTGATGTCGGCACGATAACCATAACGGACACCGTCGTAACGGGCCAGGTTGCTTGACGCCTCAGCCGTAGCAAGGATATAGTACGTCGCGACAGCATACTTGCTGTTCGGAAGCTGTATGGGTACTATTTTGGCGCCGTCACTTTCAAGAGCCTTGACAGTATCCATGATTTTATCCCGGATCTCCTCATCGAGTCCCTCACCAAAGAACGCGTCAGGAATGCCTATTTTGAGCGATTCGTCCGGGTTATTCACCGCTTTGGTATAGTCCGGAACCGGCGCATCGGCCGATGTACCGTCACGTTTATCCCTGCCTGCAATAACACTGAGGATTCGTGCGGTGTCTTCCACTGTGTTTGCCAGAGGACCGATGGAATCGAAAGAGGAAGCATACGCTACAAGTCCATACCGGGAAACACGTCCGTACGTGGGTTTGAGGCCTACAATACCACAGAAAGACGACGGCTGTCGAATGGAGCCCCCTGTATCAGAGCCCAGGGCGGAATTGCAAAATCCCGCCGCTACAGCCGCTGCACTGCCCCCGGACGATCCACCGGTCACTTTTGTGGTGTCGTGGGGATTTCTGGCCGGACCAAAAACGCTGTTCTCATTGGAAGAACCCATCCCGAACTCGTCCATGTTGGTTCTTCCAATAAAAAGTGCGTCTTCCTTTTTAAGCTTCTCAATGACCGTCGCATCATACACCCCTTCAAAAGGCTGGAGCATACGGGATGCGCACGTTACCTTTTTTCCTTTTTCACTGATGATATCTTTAATGCCCATGACGGCCCCTGCCAACCGGCCTGCCTTGCCACTTTCAATCTTCTTTTGAATGGCTTCAGCATCTCTATGAGCCTGGTCGCCATAGAGGGATGTAAAGGCATTAACTTCAGTTCGTTTACCCGCAGCCTCAAGATAACGTTCAACTGCCTCTGGTAGTGTCGTGCGACTATCCTCAATCTCAGTACGTAACTGAGCTATGCTCCTTCCTGACAAAACGATATTTTTAAGTTATGAATGTGATTCTGAAGTGTTATGGACTTCTGTTTTTACCTGTTCACTGTGCTGATGCTGTGAATCATTACGATTCTCATAATGATCCTGTTGGGAACTGTTTTCTATTTCCTTGCGCACATCATTGGCTGCCTTGCGAAATTCATTAATTCCTTGTCCAAGTCCACGAGCCAGTTCAGGTATTTTCTTTGCGCCAAATAAGAGAAACACGACCAGGATGATGATCACCCATTCCATGCCGCCGAATTCCATAATGAGTTCCTTTTTTATATAGTTGTAAAAGTACGTTTTAACCGGTAAACGTAAAGGCAACAGCTCACGTCACTAACCGCAGTCAGGACCAAAAATCAGCTCAACCTGTTTAGATGACAATTAATTGGAGTCAGAGCTCCTTTACCTGTTTTTCTTGATTGAGCCATACCACACTTACAACCTGGGATACCAGGATAATTTACATCAAAAAACGTTTAAACCCACTATCAGGAATGAGAATCGCTCTGGCCCGTCTTAGGAGCCTCGGCTTGTTGTTTTTTTTCAGGCTCGGCCTGCTGCTGATGATTCTGTTGTTCCTGATTATATTTCTGATATTGCTGCTGGCGGTGATACTCCGCATCGTCTTCCTGAGAGTTTCTATCAATCTCCTTCTTGATATCGTTGGAGGCGCGGCGGAATTCATTAATTCCCTGTCCGAGTCCACGAGCCAGTTCCGGGATTTTTTTGGCACCAAATAACAGCAAAACGACTAGGATGATTACCACCCATTCCATTCCACCAAAACTTCCCATATCTACTGTCCTTTCTTACGTATTATCATGATCGTCACACAATTGAAACGCCCAAATGGAACAAAAAGTGTTAAAACCGTTTTATTATAACTATAACTGGTACATATTTAGAATAAGCAAGATAATGACTATTCACAACAATTTCGGTATTCAAACGTATGCCAAATCAATTAATGATTTAAGTTTCCCAAAAGATGTCGATTGCATTCTATTATAAGAGCGATGAATGCCGGCAGGAATCGATTTATACTAAAGAAAAAAAGCCAGCGTTAGTGCGCTGTCAGAGACATGGAATATCATTGATCCCATTGGCTTAAGTTGAATTCAAGACTGCGCGGGGGGCTACTTGTTCTGACAGAAATTTCATTTTTTTTTAAAAAATATCACATTGTACTTGAATTTTACGTCAAGTTCAGTTTTAATACCCGCAAATAAATAGATACACACTAATTGATTTAATTATATGTATTGGACAATTGAACTGGCTGCAACTCTGGAGGATGCCCCTTGGCCAGCTACCAGGGATGAGCTTATTGAATGGGCCGAGCGCAATGGTTGTCCGCAACAGGTGCTTGACAATCTTTATGAGCTGGATGAGGAAGATGATACTCCCTATGAAAGCATTGAAGAGATTTGGCCGGATTACATCATGAAGGAAGATTTTTTCCATAATGAAGAGGACGAAGGGTTTGACTATGATGACGTTTAGTCGGTAAGTTTGCCTCAAACCCCGATATTATCGGGTGGGCTCCGTATATTAGCGGTCACTCCGTCCCGGAAAGTATCCTGGATCGGAGAGCCGCTTTTTTTATATTAAAACCCCACACCTCCTGGTGTTTTTGTTCAATAAGAAATTCATAATAACACTGCTACTACTTCTCGCGACAGGGCTTGCTGGCGTGCCAGCTGTGTACGCGCAATCTCAGGCCGACTCAACGCATAAGGGAGTACCTGTTGTACGACGCTTACGATTCGTAGGGAATCGTCATTTTAGCACCAGCCTCCTGGAGACGATTGTTCGTACACACACAAACCGTGAGTTTCTGGGCATCCCCATGGTAACACCCTGGTACTGGCTATGGGAACTGACCCATTTCGTTGGGGAAAAACCTGCCGTTCTCGATAGAGATATGGTGGGGCAGGATATATCACGCCTTAAACTGTATTACGAGTCTCAGGGATTTTTCTATACAACGGTCGACACAACGGTTATTGAATATCGAAAGAACCGTTATGAGGTTTCCTTTATCATTAATGAGGGCAAACCATCCTATGTTAAGCGCATCTACTACAGCGGCATGCCGGCTTTTCCGGATACAACTTTGCGGGATCGGTTTTACAAACAAAATGATCTGACAGAGAAAAAGATTAACGACACGACTTATACGGCAAACCAGCGGTTCACTTTTGATGCCCTCTCCAATGAACGTGAACGCCTCATTAGTTATCTCAAAAATCATGGCTACGCTGCCGTTCAAAGAGATTCGGTTACCGTACAGATCAAGAAGGAACCACAGGATACTTTGAAACTTGCCCTCATGTTTTTGGTTCAGCACGGACCTGTCTATCATTTTGGCAATACCTATATCGATCTGGCCGGACCTAACAGCGATACAACATATGACAGGCAGGATACTTTGAAAAGTCCGCCTTTTACTGCAGCTAATACGAAGAAAATGCTCATTCTTAAAATGAGTACCGGGGCCCATTCCAGGTTCAGCCTTCTGACTGATCAACTCCTCTTCAAGCCGGGTGAGTTGTTTAATAACCAACAGTACATTCAAACCATCAACGAGTTCCAAAACCTCGGAATGATGAACGTGCGCCGCTTTGCTCTCAATAAAACAGGTGGATTGCCCGACTACTCACAAAAAAATCTGCCCGTTTTAATCGATCTTCAAACATTGCCCAGGCGAAGTATCTCCATGGACCTGTTCGGAATGCAACGCTACGGTTATGGGGCCGGTGCCGGGTTAACATATACAGATAACAATGTGTTCGGGAAGGCACAGCAGTTGCAGATTGGTACGAAGGGTAGTTTTGAGTATGTCTCGCAGAAGTCGCTGGCGAAAAAAATACTTTACAGTCTGGAAGGATCCATTTCATATATCGAGCCAAAGTTGAATTTTCCCTTCAACTTCCTGGATAAAGATCCCCTGTTTCTGAATTCCAGAACCCGGTATCAGTTGTCGGTTACTCACGTCAATCAGGATAATTTCAACATAAACGCCAATATCCGGTTAGACCAGCGATACGAGGTCGATCACGATCAATATACCCGCAGCACCCTGGATCTTCCCGAAATCGAATGGACAGACGCCAGTGCCACCGGACAGTTTCTGGCGAGTCTCGACTCTACGTTCAAGAACAATGAGATACAAAAAAAATTCATCCTTGAGGATTTCAAACCACAGGTCAACTCGACGATTCGCTACACATTCCGGCGCGCACATACCGACATCATCGAACGTAACTACGGTTATTATTTCGAGACCGGAATCGAGTCGGGCGGAAATATCCCGTATCTGATCGATCGCTTTATCACCACCCCGGGAAAAGTAGAAGGATCCATACCAACGTTCGGAATCAGTAATTCCCGGCTCACCTATAGCCAATATGCAAAAGTCTCATTTGATTACCGCAGGTATATTCCCGTTTCTCCGAATGCGGTTTTCGCGTATGCAGGGTTCCTCGGTTATGCCATCCCGTTTGGAAAAAGCAAAACGATCCCACTGACCAAACGTTTTTATGCCGGCGGCAGCAATGATATTCGCGGGTGGGCTCCTTTTCGCCTGGGACCGGGTCCGTTGGAAGACCAGCAACTGATCAACGGCGGCGAGATAAAGCTGGCCGGTCATGTTGAAATACGCCAGGAAATCTTTAAAAGATTCCTTTCCACGAGATGGGTTTTGGCGATGTTCACAGATTTTGGTAACGTTTGGAATGGTCCGCGTAACCCGATTACAACAGGACGGTTCGCGTTTAATTCATTTTATAAACAGATTGCCGTGGGTTCCGGCTTCGGAATACGTCTCGACTGGCAATATGTGATCTTTCGAATCGACTTTGCGTACAGGGTACACGACCTGAAAAAAGGGTGGTTTAAGAAAAATGCCCTCGGACTCAGTTTTGGTATCGGACAATCGTTCTAACAAGTCAGTTAATCATGATCAGCACCGGTAAATTCAAGAATTTCAAGAAGCAGGCAGATATCATCTTTAAGACACATCTGCTGGCTGACTTCACGCCCGCCGAACGGTATGAGTTCCTTCAGCTTTGCCATAACAGGAAATACAAAGCCGGGGAGTTTATTTTTCACCAGGGAGACCCGGGCACGGGCCTCTATATCCTCGAAGATGGACTCATTGAATTATCGCTTGATACCGGTGACTTCGATGAAATCCCATCCCGGCATCTTCATCCCACAGAGTGTATTGGGACTCTAGCCGTGATAAGTGAGAGCCGCCGCTACTGTAATGCCCACTGCGTTACCGACTCACGACTTCTGGGTTTCTTTCGGCCTGATTACGAGGTGCTCCGGAATCGACAACCGCGTGTTGCAATTAAGCTCATGGAAGCTATTGCCAATAATCTTGTTGCAAAACTCGGTCATGCTCTCTCAAAATTGAATAACCACACCGACTCAAAGACACTGTTTGACATCCAGGCTGGTCTGCCTTCCAGTGAAGCACTGTAGTGTTCGGGTACTTAAGGTGTTAAAGTGTTAAAGTGTTAAAGTGTTAAAGTGTTAAGGTACTTAAGGAGGACGGGTCGTTTTTGGCTTTCTGCCGTGTCATATTACGCCAGGTTACAACAATTAGGAAGATCTCATACTCACTACTCATATCTCACAACTCGTCGTTCATGTCAGTAAAAAAAGGGGACATTATCACCGTAGAAATCGAATCGGCCGCATTTGAAGGGAAAGGCGTTGGGCACCTCGATGCCCAGGCCGTGTTTGTCAGGAATACGGCACCCGGTGATATCGTGAAAGCCCGTGTCATCAAAAAGAAGAAGAACTACCTGGAAGCAAAACTTCTGGAAGTCGAAAAAGCAGGCCCTGTTCGTATCGAACCGCGCTGTCAGCACGCTTATATCTGTGGTGGATGCACCTGGCAGCATATCCCCTACCATGAACAACTGGTGATCAAACGGCAACACGTGGAAGATCATCTCCATCGAATCGGCGGATTAACCGGGCTGATCCCACCCGACTGCCTGCCATCGGAAAGGGCATTTTACTACCGGAACAAGATGGAATACAGTTTCGGCAACCGACGGTGGCTTACGGAGGAAGAAATACTCAAAAAAGACGAGATCAGGGACAAGGATACGGCCGTCGGACTACATGTACCCGGCAGATACGATCGTATTCTGAATCTGCACGAATGTCATTTGCAGGATCCTGTATCATTCAAGATTATGGATGCCATTCGCACCTATTCGCTTGAGCATGATATTCCGCCATTTGACGTGCACCAACACACCGGTTATTTCAGAAATGTTGTCATCCGCACCTCCGATCATTATGATGATCTTATGGTTAACGTAGTCACCTATACGGATGACGATGAGATCATGCAGGATGTAACCGACATGTTGCTCGACAAATTTCCACTTATTACGACAGTAATAAACAACATCAATGATACGCGCTCACCAACAGCGGTCGGCAGATATGAGAAAATTTATCACGGACCAGGATACATCCGTGATAAAATTGGACCCTTCTCATTTAACATTCATGCCAATGCTTTTTTCCAGACAAATACACGACAGGCCGAACGCTTATATGATACGGCTGTCCGGTTTGCCGACATTCAACCGGAGGATCATGTGTATGATTTGTATTGCGGCGTCGGCACTCTCACGCTTTATGCCTCGCAGTTCGCTACCAGTGTTGTAGGGATAGAGATAAATGAAGTTGCGATAGAGAATGCACGTAAAAATGCTGCCGAAAACGGGATTGCCAATTGCAAATTTCTCACAGGCGATATGAAAGATCTCTTTACGGCCGGGACGATAGAGAAATACGGCAAGCCTGATCTCATCATCACCGATCCGCCTCGGTCCGGCATGCATCCTGATGTTGTCCGGCAGTTACTCGATTTAAAAGCCGGAAAAATCGTTTATGTCAGCTGCAACAGCTCCACCCTGGCGCGCGACCTGAAGGAACTGAATGAGTTGTACGAAATTACAGATGTACAACCTGTCGACATGTTCCCACAGACATACCATATCGAAACAGTGGCCAATCTGCAACTCAGACACTAATCGCTCTTCTTTTCGGGTGATATGAGAAAACAGTATATAAGCTCTTGAACAATTAATGATTTCCAGTAAATTGTTCGCAGGATTTCAATCTACGTGGAGTTACAGTTTTCAGAGCCAATTTTGACTCGTACGAATACAGATTGGGAGAAGCGAGCACGTAAGAACGCTTCAGTAATCACTGATTTCTAATTTCCAGTCCGTCCATTTGAGAACCATTTCTATTTAAGCATATTGATATATCATATCATCGAAGAACAAAATGTACGTTTCCATGAAATACCGCCTGGTTTGCATGTCGACCATAACCGCACTGTTTCTGGTGTCCTGTTCTTCATCAAGGGCACAGGATAAACCCAATCCGGCCAAAGCGGATCCGGTTATTGGAAAGATGCTGACCCAGATCTCAGCCGATTCAATTAAAGCTAATATCCTGAAGTTGGTTAGTTTTAATACCAGACAGACCCTCTCCGACACGCTCAGTAACACAACCGGTATTGGCGCAGCACGCCGTTGGATATATAGCAAATTTGAGCAGTACGGCAGGGAATCCGGTGGTCGCCTTAAAGTTGGTTATGAGGGATACGTTCAGCAGCCGGAAGGCCGGATTGACAGGCCTACAAAGATTGTAGATGTCATTGCTGTACTCCATGGAAGTCAAACAGAAGCGTCTAACAGAATATACATTGTAAGCGGTCATTATGATTCGCGGGTAACCGATATTATGAATCGTACCTCCGAAGCCCCCGGTGCAGACGACGATGGTTCCGGCACGGCCGCATCACTCGAGATGGCAAGGGTGATGTCCCGGTATCATTTTGATGCGACCATCATATTTGCTGCTGTGGCCGGTGAGGAACAGGGACTCTATGGTTCCACCCACCTTGCGGATATCGCCCGGAAAAAGAACTGGGATGTGGCGGCCATGTTCACTAATGATATCATAGGCAGCCCTGCAGCTGACAACGGAACGAGAGATCCAAATACCGTTCGAGTCTTCGCGCAAGGTATCCCACCCAAAAAGGAACTTTCGGATTATGATCGTATGCTTCTTCGCACTGGAGGAGAAAACGATACGCCACCAAGAGAACTTGCACGTGAAATCATGTTTGCGGCAAAGAAATATGATACCGGCATGAATGTTATGATGATCTATCGCAATGATCGTTATTTGCGTGGCGGTGATCACATGCCGTTTCTTGCCAAAGGATATCCCGCTGTACGGTTCACAGAGACCCATGAAGATTTTCGCCATCAGCACCAGGATGTCCGGTTGGTGAACGGCGTGCAGTACGGCGACCTGCCGGGGTTTGTGGATTATAAGTACGTTGCGCGGGTCACACGGGTGAATGCTGCCGCACTGGCCGAGATGGCCTCAGCACCGGCACGCCCGGCAAATCCCGGGATGGATGTCAGCAAACTGACGAACAGCACCACGCTCCTATGGAATGCCAACCATGAGCCCGATCTGGCCGGCTACCGTATCGTATGGCGAAGGACAACCTCACCCGGCTGGCAACATTCCAAATTTGTTGGAAAGGATACTACTTATACTTTAAAGGATATATCTAAGGATAATTATCTATTTGGAATTCAATCAGTTGACAATAATGGGCATGTAAGCCCCGCCGTATATCCCCTTCCGGTTTTCAATAGATGACAAAATAATAACAACCATGCCATCGGCAGAATTTTGGAAAGAAAAACTGAACCTGGATGCACATCCTGAAGGCGGATATTACCGGGAGATTTACCGGTCCGGTGATACAATCGCCCGTGCCGGCCTGCCTCCCCGCTACCCGGGCGACCGGTCCGCTGCCACACTCATTTATTATCTTCTGAAAGATGATGATTTTTCAGCATTTCACCGGATAAGAAGCGATGAAATCTGGATTTACGTTGCCGGTGATTCTCTTGATATTCATGCAATAAGACCGGATGGCTCATATAAAATAGAGCGATTGGGAAAGAATATTGTCGAAGGTTCCTCCCCCGTCCGCATCATTGAACACGGATCATGGTTTGGAGCTTCATTGCCATTCCATTCCTCTTTTTGCCTGTGCACCTGTATGGTATCCCCGGGCTTTGATTTTGCCGACTTTGAGATGGCAGATCCCGGCATACTTAAAAATATACATCCGGAACATGCCCAAATAATCGATAAGTTGAGTCGATAGAAGTAGTTCTTACCGAAATAATCCGCGAAGAGTGGCTTCATTCTGCGGACCAATCATAAACTCACGCACAAGCCCTTTATCAACCAGAACGGTTGACGGGGTGGCCATCACACCAAATTTCTTGGCTACATCCATGTGGCGGGTAATATCGACTTTGTAGCAGGGCAGCCTGTCTTTTTTCAGGGAATCGATTATCGGGGTCATTGGACGGCAGGCACCACAATGTTCGCTGTAAAAATAAAAAAGTGCCGGTTTTCCCTGTTGTATCGCCTTCCCGTACGATCCACTCAATTCCGGTGCCGGTTTTCCTTTTTGTTTTTTCATGCGCCAGAACATCATGAAACGAAATCCAAGGAAAAACAGGACAATGGCAAGTAAGATGTAGACCAATATCATAATAATCAGAGCTAATAGGTTTTTAGATAGCATGAATATACTACATAACTAAATATCGATACAATTATTTTTCAGAATTCTCTCTTTTTTGAGTTTCCAATGCATGATTCAGAATTATCTCAAATAAGTGTTTGTTTCTCACAAAAAGGGTACGGACAAGCCCTGCTTTTTTGTCTATCTAGTTGAAGATTCATTTTTAAAGTGGTCACCCGTTTGCCCACCCTTGTCGGGTGACACGCTTCACCATCTATATTTATAACTATGGAGGTTAATATGGAAGCAACTGAGTACATCAATGAGCCTGTCACCAAACTGCCACGGCTAAATGAACCTGCTCCCGATTTCAAGGCTAATACGACACATGGCGTTAAGAAACTATCGGATTATCATGGAAAATGGTTGATTCTGTTCTCCCACCCTGCCGATTTTACGCCGGTTTGCACGACTGAATTTCTTGGATTCACCAAGCATTATGAGGAATTCAAGAAGCTGAATTGCGAGTTGCTGGGATTATCTATCGACAGCAATTTTGCGCACCTGGCCTGGGTTCGTAATATCAAGGATAAATTCGGAGTTGACATCCCCTTCCCGATCATTGAAGATATTTCGATGAAAGTCGCACACGCTTATGGAATGATCATGCCCGGAGCGTCGAGCACATCGACCGTTCGTACTACCTTTATAATCGACGAGAAAGGTTTGGTCCGCGCCATGATTTACTATCCCCTGACAAACGGCCGGTCGATCCCCGAAATCCTGCGTCTCTTGAAAGCCCTGCAAACCACCGATGAGTATGGCATAGCCACACCCGAAGGATGGGAGCCGGGAGACAAGGTTCTGGTGCCACCACCGACTACCGCAAAAGCAGCCGAAAAACGGGTCAGTGATGGGTATGAATATGTCGACTGGTATTTCAGCAAAAAAGAGCTGGCCTGATTTTCCAACAATCCCAGTAAAAAAGGGGTGTGATTCATTCGCATCCCTTTTTATTTATGTCAAACTCTTCTATACTCACATCCAGCTCAGAACGTAATTCTCACCCTGAGTATGTATAACTTGGTCATTTCGATCGCGTCAATTATCCTGTGGAGGTTATATAAATGCGCACACGGTTTTGTTCATCCATTTTCTTCTTTTTAGTCCTGATGATAGTACCTATGCTTCTTCGTGCTCAATCACAATACATCTCTGTCAGACATCCGGAATGGAGCCGGGATGCCACGATTTATGAGTTGAATGTTCGCCAGTTTTCCAGGGAAGGAACGTTCAAGGCTGTTATCCCAAAATTATCCCAGATCAAGGCCCTGGGCGCCGATATCATCTGGATAATGCCTATCAACCCAATTGGAGTCAAAAACCGGAAAGAACCGCTTGGCAGCTACTATTCCGTACGCAATTACCTTGAGATCAATCCCGAGTTTGGAAACAAGGCTGATTTTCGCACCCTTGTCGACTCCATTCATAGTCATGGTATGAAGGTGATCGTCGACTGGGTGGCCAACCATACCTCGTGGGACAACGTCTTAACCAAAGAGCACCCCGACTGGTATAAACACGACAAAAATGGGAACTTCGTACCTCCTGTTAAAGATTGGTCGGACGTCATTGCGCTCGACTATACCAAACCCGGACTTCGCAAGTATATGATCAATGCCATGGAGTACTGGTTAACGAACTTCAACATCGACGGTTACCGGTGCGACGTGGCCGGTATGGTACCGATCAACTTCTGGATTCAGGCTCGCAAGGCCCTGGATGCCATCAAACCCGTTTTTATGCTCGCCGAGGCGGAAGGCCCCAAGTTTCACGAAGCGTTTGATATGACCTACGGCTGGGATTCGTACCACCTGTTTAATGATATCGCTAAGGGTAAGGCTACAGCCGATCAAATCACTACGCTTCTAAACAAAGAGAAACGCACCTATCCTGCCGATTCCTACCGGATGCGGTTTACCAGCAATCATGATGAGAATTCGTGGAATGGAACTGTTTTTGAACGGCTCGGTGACGGTGCAGCCACATTTGCAGTGCTGGCTTGCGCCATGGACGGGATGCCGCTGGTTTACGATGGTCAGGAAGCGGGCATGAACAAACGTCTCAAATTTTTCGAACACGACCCGATTGTTTGGAAAGCGAGCCCGTTTCGGAACCTGTACACCAAACTATTCGTGTTGAAACATCGAAATCCGGCACTCCGGAACGGCGACAAGGGCGGCGCAATGGAGATACTCTCGAATTCAAATCCCAAAGCTGTTTATGCTTTCATGCGGCAGAAATCGGGTCATAATGTGCTTGTTATTCTGAATCTTAGCAATAAAGAACAGCATGCCACCATTTCCGGGGCATCAATGCCCGGAACTTACCACGAATTATTTACTGATCAGCAAAAGACGTTTGGTGGAAGTGATAAGGTCGATCTGAAACCCTGGGCTTATTTTGTGTGGTCAAATTGATTGTAGTGATGACGCGCGCATACAGGTAAACACGGGGATTTACCCGTATGCGCCATTCATTGTTGTTATCTGACCCGGTAACGAGGGATGGCGTCGGGCAGCCGGCTGACGAATTCGTTGTTGATCGAATTCGAAAACTCTGAGAACGATTTGATGGAAATGGCATTGTTTTTCTGTCGTCCTACCAGCACTACTTCATCGCCCACTTCCACATCCGGGATGGCCGAGATATCCACCATAAACACATTCATATTGATCAATCCAACGACCGGAGCCTTTTTACCCCTGATCAGCACATATCCCCTGTTAGATAGAGACCGGTCATAACCGTTTGAATATCCGATCGGTATGACTGCAATCCTCATGTTGCGTGGCGCCTGGAAGCTGGTTCCATAGCCAACGAAATCATCCTTAGAAACCTGTTTTACATGCATGACACGTGTCTTCCAGGTGAGCACGCGATGTAAAGGATGATCTTTGATTTTGTTTTCCCGCATCAAATGCAGATTGTAAATATCCGGACTAGGCCACAATCCGTACAATGCTGTTCCTACCCGCACCATATCCATTGTCGTTTCAGGGAATGCGAGTGTGGCGGCCGAGCAGGCAGTATGTCTCAGTTCCGGCGGATAACCGAACTTTTGGGTTGCCTCGTGCAACTCATTAAATTTCTGAATCTGCTTGATTATGCGAAACTGATTCGCAAGGGTTTCAATACCCGCATAATGTGTGCAGAGTCCCCTGAATTCAAGACATTTCCTGTTCTTCTTAAGGAAAGAAAGAGCTTTTACGAGGTGGTCTTCCGGCAAGCCGGTACGGTTGCCGCCTGTCTCAATCTCAAGATGGATAATGGCCTTCTTCCCAATCTTCAGCGCTGTTTCACACGACTCACGGAGACGTTCAAAATCAAACACAAAAAACTCGATTCCATTATCGATAACCCATTCCAGGTCTTCGGGATGCAGAATTCCCATGATCATGATAGTAGAATCTTTGGTGACTGCTTTGAGGACTTCCCAGGCCTCGTAACTGGAGGCCACCGCAAAATGCCGTATTCCGCACTTCTCAGCCATAGGGACAAATGTACTGATTCCGTGCCCGTAAGCATTGGCCTTTACCACAGCCGATATGATGGTATGATCGCTTACTTTCGATCGAATAAAATCAACATTCTTTTTGAGGGCCGACTGACTAAGTTCTATGCGTGATGAGTGCCTGACTTTTGTTTCTGGTTTTACCTGTAATTCCATTTTTTGCGATTAACTGTCAATTGAAACTGTACTCGGACCATCGATACGAGGGTCCCCAACTTTCACGGGCCATGGCGATGACCTTTTGAACTTCATTATCATCTACCAACGACAAGTCTTCCAGATCTGCCTTATGATAGTGATAGGCATAAACGCGCGAGGAAAACTGTGAAAAAGGTAAAGATGACTCGCCGTGCCGTTCTCCGTTATCGGCTACCGACGGAGTGACCCCTCCGCCCCAGTGCTGCCTCCCCTCGTTGTTTGGATTCCAGAAATAAACCCGGGGTTCACCATCTTTTCCCTTTGCCACACGGATGATTGTTATTGCATGGAATCCCAACAGCTTACCTGTGTTGGATGTCACGAATATCCCGATCGGGTTTGGATAAACCAGATCATGTCCCCTGTTGTAATCAAGATGATGGGTTACGTAGAACATCCGGACGAACTCTTCATACTTACTTATTGTCTGGGTCACAGGATCATACGCCGAAGCAAATCCGGTTGGAACCCACTGTCCGTAAAGCGCCGGATTCACCCATTTATGCGCATCTTCCTGTCGAAACGAGCAGAGACGCATCATTTCATTATAGATCTTATCGAGATGCGGCACCAGCAACACCGAGACGGCATCGAGATTGTAGTCAAGCTTTTTTGCCATCCCGGCAACCAAATTGGACGAGTCGATAAGAGATCCCTCAAAATTAATCGTCAGATGATTCTCCTGAACGACCTTGAGTATCATCCTGAGTAACTTACCCGGGACATTCATGCTCCACAGGCTGATTCCGCGGGCACCCTGGCAGGTGGGATTCATCCCCTGTCCGATCCCCAGCGGCAATCCGAGGACACTCACTACATCCGCAAGCAGGACTTCTCGTGCGGTCATGCTGCTGCTTGCATGGGCCGATTTCATGATCTCTATCTCCGACTGCCGTGAGATTTGACAGTCCATAAGCCGGTACAATCCACTTCGGGCAGGCTGCCTGTCGAGGAGCCCACGTTCGAGCATCCTGCCAAAACCATAGATGGACTGGCTTATTTCCGGATGTGCAAAGATATCGATCAGCTTTCCGATCTGATCTTTATGCTTGTCAAACTGGACCCGGCCTGTCTCATTTAATCCCAAAGATTCTTTGAAGAGTTCATCATCGCTTCTCACCTTGCCAAGTAACACGGCGTGATAGGAACTGCATAACCCGGTCCGGTTCATCATAGCTGCAAGACTTTGGGCCTCATCAGCAAGTTCGTCTCTGGTCAGTAATTCCAATGTCTCCGCATAATCAGAGACAGACCCGGCTTCGGCGGCTCTCTGCGTCGGCCTGTAGACCGCGTCGACATAGAGACGTAATAAACCGGCCTCTTCCCCATCCTCCCGAAGCGATATATGATCATTGACAAGATGAATGATGCGTCGCACCCTTTCCGTTAGGATAGGCCGCTGGGCACAGATCATCACGATTTCCTCAGCCAGCTTATCCCTAAATGCATCAAAATGCTGCTGGTCTTTGAGGTGATCGAAAAGAACAGTGATCTTTTTACGATCGGATTCAGTAATACTCCGGTTATACTCTGTCGCACCCGGGAACATGAGATCCAGATTTTGCACGAGTGCATCCTGCAAAAAAAGACGCGCGTCTGCCGCAGAACAGCGATCATCCGTCAGCCTTCCAGCTGCAATAGCCGATACCCGGAGATCACTCAGTATCTCCATGACCATTTGTAACCCGCCGGATTTCAGTGTCCCTCCTACCAGTGCAGGAACCAGTTTCCCGGGATCGCTCCATGGAGTATCTTCAAACAGACCGTATTCACTGAGCTCAGACATCTTAGAGAATACCAGATCTTTGCCTTCTTTGGTCTCGAGCAGTGACTCCGCACTCGCCAGCAGGCGATTGATATAACGTGGGCGTGCAAAAGGTTTGGTTGATCCGAGCTCTTCCAAAACCCGTTCAAAATGTTTTCTCACCTCCTGGAAATGGGGTGTGGGATCAGTCATAAGTGCGCTTGCGTAGTATTTAAATATTTCCTGGTTGCGACAACCCAAATGGACTGTTAGTCACCTTATACAGACTTTGTGACTTTCGCTACTATGGAGTCTGTACGAACTGACTTATCATTTATTTTGAGAATTCCGGCAGTGGATAACCCCGTAAACTTCTTTCTGCAAAAATTCCAGATCTAATGATCACAGTACATCAATTAACAAAGGGGCAGATCTGGCTATACATAAAAATCTACATCTTCATAATGAAGCAGCAGATCCTTCATTCGTTTTGGGTCATCTCCCTGGAAAAAGATTGTGCCGTAGTGATTTCCAAATCCTTCCCGGTTGGTTGAAACCTTGTGAGCCGATGGCGGAAACAAGGTGTGCTCCTCAAAATAGGGATCTTCCTTGAGTTCTTCCGGAATATTGAGTTCGGTGATGTACCCTGGTTTTGGATATACCATCAGGCTGCCTGAATATTTGTTCGGATGATAATCTTTCGGCGGGAATATGGCATCAAGTTCCTCTTCCGTCGTATCCGGATCATGGCACAACACAAAAGCACTCAGCGCATCAAAATCAAATGACCGCGAAACGAGTTCGAGGATATGTCCGCCCGGAATTCTGCAGGCAACCTCACCAAAGCTTATTTCGTTATTCTCCGTTAGAAACCATTCCGGATGAATCATGCCATATTCAATGCCGAATGCTTTTACCAGGTCATCGATTGCCTTTGCAATGATCGGCCGTTTTTCCTCAAGCTCCGGACCAATTGGAATAAAATTAGAGTATCCCAGGTGTACGTATTCCGTGATGTTTAAAAACCGGACCTTGCCGTTGTGAATGAAGGCCTCACACGAAAACTCTCTTCCGGGAAGATGGCTCTCGACCAGGCAGGGGAAATCCTTGTCATTGATTTTTTCATCGATATCCTTGTTGCTTCTCAGGAGCTTATGCCCCACAGTCCCTGCCGCGTTGAACGGTTTCAGATGTACCCAGTAATCTTCTTCACCCGGCAGTTGGAGCTGGGCCTCGTTCAGGCGTTTCATGAACTGGAAGACCTGGTCCTTATTATGGACTTCCTCGAAGAGCCCCACCCGAATGCCGGCAAGCAAGGCTTTACGTTTCATCATTGCCTTATTACGGAAGAGAAATGCCCGGTTTAGAACCCTCGGATCATCTCTGTAAATGGAATTCAGGGCACCGGCCCATTCTACCGTTTCCTCGAAAAGAGGAACCGCTACATCCACGTTAAACGGTTTGAGTTTCCCGGCCAGTTGCAGTGCGGTGGAATGTTCGTTCCACTCGTCAAAATTCCATGAAACAAATGGGATATCGTGCTCCCGCGCATATTGTTCAAAATCCGGAAATGATACCACGACATACGGTTTATCGAGTTTATCCACGCTTTCTATCACCGGAAGGCTCCATCCTAAAAGAGCAAAACACTTCGCCATAATGTTAAATACCTGTTTTAAATAAAAAATTTAGTGTAACAATGCTAACGTGTCAGAGTTGCTCAGTGTTCCATAGCTGTCAATTCGGCAATTATCCGTATATAATCCCAAACACCGCCTCTGTCATCCTCTGAGGCCCAGAACCGAGCCAATCTCTGGCAACTCACAATTGGTGCCGAAGGATCTCGTGTGATTCAGCAACGATCATGAAACATGAACGGCCCGCTGCCTGTTGCCAACGAGATCCTAAGCCGATCCCGGGAACAGCCGGGACCAGCAGCAGGATGACATCCCTTGGGTATGGGTTGGGTTGTTACGGCTCCCGGTCGATTGGTTGCCGGCAGTAAACACTTGCATGGGTAATCACGGAGGATTACCCATGCTGAATCCTGTATTCTGGTTTCTGGCTCCTGTTTCAACTCATCAGAGCACAGACAGCGGCGGTATCCACGACGTCCTCCCACTTGCAGCCGCGGGACAGATCATTCATCGGTTTGGCCAGACCCTGGATGACGGGTCCGGTGGCTGTGGCCCCACCGAGTCGTTCGGTTATCTTGTAGGAGATATTGCCGGCATCCAGATTCGGGAAGATAAACACATTGGCATTTCCGGCAACTGTCGAGCCCGGAGCTTTCCGTTTCCCGATAGCTTCGACGTATGCGGCGTCAAACTGGAGTTCCCCGTCCACTGCCAGTGACCGTTCTTTGCTTTTGACCATATCCAGTGCCTCACGAACCAGTGTCACGCGTTCGTGTTCGGCACTTCCCTTCGTTGAGAAAGACAGCATGGCAACACGCGATTCTTCGCCTGTCAGACTCTGGTGCGTCTTTGCGGAGTCGATGGCGATGGACGCCAGCTGCGCAGATGTCGGATAAGGGACCACGGCACAGTCGCCAAACGTAAATACACGTCCATCATCCCAGGACATCATGAACACGCTCGAAACAACCTCTGACCCCTGCCGCAGTCCGATAACTTGCAAAGCGGCTCTCAAAACATCACCCGTAGTGTTCGCCGCTCCGCTCACACAACCATCCGCTTCTCCGTCTGCCACCAATGATGCCGCCCAAAAAAGAGGTTGTTGCACGACGGCGGCAGCCTGATCTTCGGTCATTCCTTTGTGCTTGCGTCGTTCAAAAAGATGTTTTGCGAATTTTCCGGCCTCGTTGTCCTTCCCTGGTTCGCTGAATAAGACCGGACCGGATAATCTGATTCCATGAGATTCTGCTGTATTACGGACCTCCCTTTCAGAGCCAACAAGCATCACACGGCAGATATTATGTTCATCCAGGTATGCTGCGGCCTGAAGAATACGCTTGTCATCCGATTCGGGAAATACGATGGTTTTTGATTTTCGAGCAGCTTTTTCTCGTAAATGGGTAATGAAGGGAGTCATGGTATTTTGAAGGTGTTAAAGTATAAAGGTGTTAAGGTAATTATTTTGTTCTAAATGACGGATGGAAGATAAGAAATGGAAAAGAGAGTATGGTGGCTGAATTATCTTTCTATATGACACTAATGTCTGTTCAGATAATTTTTGCGCTACCTGCCAATAATCATGAGCACAATTGAAACCATCCCAACCGTGATTCCCCAGAACTGCCGTTTTGTAATGTTATCCTTCCAATACACATATCCCAGGATGGTGCCCCCTGCAACAATCAGGATATTGACAATCGAGAAGGCGACGGCTCCTCCAATGTATTTCAGTGTCATAATCATAAAAATGGAAGAATACAGGTTGGGTATCCCGACCATCACTCCAAGACCAATCTCATTCAGTCGTATCTGATATTGGCGCTGCCAAATAATCCCCGCAATTCCAATAAGAAATGCCGTACCGAAAACGCCGGCCATAAACAGATCCTGGTTAATAAATCCGGCTCCATTCTCGCGAAATATCTTCAAAGCAGCATCGCTGAATCCGGTGCCAAGAAATAAGAGGATCAGTAAGACGGGCTTCCAGTCGGCTTCTTTTTTGTGATGATGCACCCGGCTGAGAAGTGACAGGGCTATGAAAACACCAATGAGGCCTGCTGTTATCAAAAAGTTGATCTGCTCCCGGTAGCCAATGATTGAAACCAATACCGGGATAACCAGCGACAGCCGCATCGCCGTAACACTCACACCCACGCCGTTCCGGTTTACCGAGCTGCCATAAATGGCAAAATTGAGGATAAATAGTGCACCGGCTATACCCATCAGCAAAATCAGCCATAGCGGTAAAACCGGGGATGTGACGGAACCTAATGAAGAAATGGAAGCAACGAGTGTTGCAACGAAATAATTAACGGTAAGAACGGGCAACATTCGTGCCTGCCGGTATTTGACGACTTTCAGCAGGTGGACAATAACCAGCGAGCACAGGACGCTAAGAATGAGATATAAAAATCCCATTACTTCGCACTGGAACCCGTCAGAGAAACAGAAGTATTGCCCAGAAACACCGGATCCTGGGGTTGGTTCGTGATACTCCTGGAAGTGAACGCAATATTACGCTGCAAAAAACGAGTGATGCTTGCCATTTGGGACATGCCGGCCTGCAATGCGCGACAGAAATAGTAAGTAAATATGCTGTGCATTTTATCCACGTTTTCACCGGACGATCGATACACCTGGGCATTCTGGCCAATATCTGAGGATAGTAATACCGTCAATTTTGGATCCTGGGCAGTCATCTGGGCGGAGATGCGTATCCATTTCTGTTTGAGGGAATCCGGATCCTGCCCCGGTGTTCTGACATCCAGTATCAGTATTGTCGAACTCGTCTTCCACTTTGCAGCATTCCTGATGAGTTTAACGATAGTTCCTGCATTGGATCCTTTACGACCTGAAGCAACCCCTGTATAATAAATTACTACTCTCGGCGACTTTACTCTTTTGGGGAACCAGCTTGGAGTTGCACTGGTATCTCTGAACATCTTCCATGCATCAGCTCCCTGTGCCGAACCGAAAGCGTGAATCTGAGCCGCAGGTATACCCATTGCTTTATTCAGATAATCGCGCATCAAATGAATATCGCGTTCATAGACCGGTTGCAAAGGTGGAATTTGGCTGCTAAAACTACTGGCCAACAAGAAAGCCGTTGTTCCGGGTTGCTTCGTATTGCTCTGCGGTATGTTATTTTCCACATCAACACTACCATATCCACTTGCCTCCTTGTCGAGAACATCGGACTCTTGATTTGCACTGGTCTTCCAAACAATACGGGCAGAATTTGCATTCAGATAAGCCGGGGTTATTCCAAGAAGCACCTTATACCAACCCTTTCCGGCATTATCCATGAACTGGAGATATGTCCCCTTGCTTACATCCGTCAGCAAGTTATCCTGTGTCGCCTTTGCCTCGTTATACAAGGCTGTCGATGTATCGGTAATCAGAGCATATCGTTGCATAAACGAACGGATCGGCACACTGAACTGATAACGGTTCTTTTGATAGTACGCGTCAATCATCAGACTATCCGGATCAATGCTTTTGATCACACCCGGGTTGTAATTTCTGGCAAGATTCAATGTCAGCTTTCCGTCCGTAAGAGAAACTTTCTTGTTCAGAGCCACCAGCGAATCTCCATAAGACACGGTGACTTCGGCGTTATCTATCGTATCCGATTTCACATTAGTAGTATCGATGCGTACTTCATGACCCACTACCTTGGTCATTTGCACCTCTCCGGTCGGCCTGGGTGTGCCTACCGGTTTCATATTGAGCAAAGATCCAACGCCGATGGCTAATCCTGCCGTGTTTAGCAATAGCTGCGCACGAGAGGATGATCCATCCTTTATGATTCCATGCGTGTGTGCAGTGTAAAAGATAAATCCAGACGCTGCAAGCCCCAGAATCAAATGTCCGTAACGGGGACGAAACTTTTGGATATATCGTTTCATCACTAGTCTCTGGGGGTAGTCGACTTTCTGCACGTCAAGAAGATCGAGCGTCAGAACAGGATCATCAGGCGTCACCTCATCCTGCTTTGAGAGGACCTTGTTTGAGGCAAGCACCTTGCCATCCGTCTTATCGAGGGCAGGCTCCTTGTCAGCTATCCACCTCGAACTGGTGCAACCGGCAAGAAGCACAAGAATCGTAACACCATAAACGGATTTGGAAAACCACCTACGCATACCCAAATATATAGCTATTCCGGCTTATACCCATGGACTTTGTTTCCGGGCGACGGCAATTTTGGCGGATTCTTTTGCAATCACCAGTTCCTCATCGGTGGCGATAACGTAGACATCCACCCTGGAATCATCAGTACTTATTTTGGCTTCGACTGTTCCTACTGCGCTGCGGTTGCGGTCATCGTCGATCCTGACGCCCAGATTTTCCATATCCTGAAGAATCTTCTGCCGAACCAGTGGTGCGTTTTGACCGATCCCTGCTGTGAAGATGATGGCATCGCAACCATTAAGGGTTGCCATATAGGAACCAACATACAATTTAGCACGATAGGTAAATGCATCGATAGCTTGTTGACAGCGCCGGTCTCCATTTTCGGCTTCCTGCATTAAATCGCGCATATCAGCGGCGTACCCGCTGAGTCCAAGCAACCCGCTGTGCCTGTTCAGCAGCGAGTGCAAATCACGCAACGGCAGCTCTTCTTTCTCGACGAGATAAAACAATATCGACGGATCAATGTCACCGCTTCGTGTACCCATGATCAATCCCGATAATGGGGTAAATCCCATACTGGTATCGACCGAGTCACCACCACGGATAGCGCAAACCGATGCCCCATTGCCGAGATGACAGGTAATCACCCTCGAATTTTCGACATTAATGCCACTCAGCTCATAGTACCTGCGACTCACATAATAATGAGAGGTGCCGTGAAATCCGTACTTCCTGATTTTGTAGCGACGATACAACCTGTTTGGAATACCATAGAGATACGCCTGTGCCGGCACGGAATGATGAAAGGCGGTATCGAAAACCGCCACGTGAGGAATATCGGGCAGTGCCTTCTGTGCCGCATGGATACCACTCAGGTTCGGCGGATTATGCAATGGTGCCAGATCGATGGCTTGTTCAATAGCTTTAATGACATCGTTATCGATCAGAACGGAATCCTTGAATGTTTCACCGCCGTGCACAACCCGGTGCCCAACCGCGTTGATTTCATCAAGAGACGATATCACCCCATTCTCAGGCACACTTATGAAATCCAGAATTTCCTTGAGTGCTTTGGAATGATCTTCGAGATCTGCCGTCTTCTTTACGGGTTTCCTCCCCGTCACCTCATGTTTTACTATCGACTTGATAGCTCCTATACGTTCAACAATCCCGGAGCAAAGGATTCGATTGTCATCCGTTTCAATGAGTTGATATTTAACCGATGAGCTTCCACAGTTAATAACTAAAACGATCATTATATCTTTACTTATTTAAATGGTATTATTGCATTTAGTCCGAATACACTGCGATACTTGAATGATGGTGTACCCGGCATGGGGCTGGATAGCCAAAGAGGGACATCATATCTGAAAGTAATCGTCTTTGTTTGCCCCTCATTATCAGGAAATGTGATTGACAATGCCAGTCCGGGACCGGCGTCGGCTCGAAATTCATTTTGTGTCGATGTCTGGATACCTCCGGCAGGGAGCAATTTTTGTTCCGTACGTCCCTCTCCTGCGTCGGCAAAAAGATAACTCCTGAATGACAGAAAATTACTGACCATGCTGTTTGAGGATATGAGACTACTAATCGGATTGGGATAAATAATCTCGGTATTCACCGATGCGACATTCTGCATCAGGTTGGGTTTATTGTTTTTCAGGTCATACATATCCTGATACAAGTATCCCCGGAGGCCCGGCCCGCCGGCATACTGTATCCAACCCTCCCGCATCCAAACGGGCGGAATCGTACCACGTGACCGCATGAAGGGATTCGTTTTCCAGTCGTGGGGTGATGCCATGCTGTAGAAGAATTTATACTGGACGGGTATATTCCCGCTCGAAACCCCGCCAAACAGACGATAGTGCAACCCAAATCCGGCACCCAGTTTCCACATTTGTGAGAACTGGAGCACAGCCTGGGTAAAATTTATCGTGTTTATTCCAAAACCAATCCATGTTTTCACACTCAGATACGATGAGAGTGGTCCGGATTTACGCTGAACGGAGAAATGAATTTTCCCCAGATAATGCCACTCATTGTTCCACAATTGCGGGAAGAGCTCATATCTCGTTGTGTATAATTTTTCTGCGTAAAACCCTAACTGAAGCAGATCATAGGTCCCTTCCTCAAAACCGGGTTGCCAGCGTTTACTCAATTCCAATCCATGCCGTGTAAACCCTGTTCGATATTCGCTCAGGATTCCTACAGATGCACCTGCGTTGTAGTCGCTCCAGGATTCTATGGGCTCCCGGAATCTCAGATAATACGAAACGGGATCTTTCGGGAACCGGGTTGCCAACCAGACTCCCATACTAAGCCTGTGGTATCCAAGTGCCGTATTGCCTGCCTGTCCGCCCCGGACATCCATCCCGATCCTGGCTGCATCCACGCTATTGTACCATATATCGGGGAAGAAACGAATATGGTATGGTGTATTCGTTTGCTGAGCTTTCGCCTGCCAGGTCAGTGTAAATAATAACAGCAGGACAAGTGGTGTAATCAGTAAATATTTTTTAATCATTTATTTAATGATCCATTCATCTGGTATGGTCTTGAATCTCAAGATCTGATCTATTAATGCAATAAGTCGAATTTGTTCCGGCCAGATCATTACCTGTTCGGCTTCATCTCTTTGGAGCCAACGGCAGGAGTCGTGTTCTTCGTTCAATAATATGTCATCATCGTCATTTAGTTCGGCAGCAAATACCGGTATTAACATGAGACGATCATGTTTAGCCTCATAAAAATGGTTCAGGCTCGGCACCGTCCAGTATTGAACAGGCTGACACCCGGTTTCCTCCAAAAGTTCGCGTAATCCTGCCTGCCAGGCTGTTTCGTCGTTTTCCAGCTTGCCACCCACCATTCGCCATTGGTTTTCACAGTAAGTGCCTTCTGAACGATGAAACAGAAGAAATTCAATATCGCCATTAATTCTACGGTAAGGATAGACGTCGATAACCTTGACTTGATCCATGTAATTCATTCGTGTGCTTCAAGGAGGGCGCAATTTACGGAGGTTCTTCGGTAATATCATTACATGGATGAGTATTCCACAGCCATCGGTCAATCATTTAGAATGCTGCGTCCGGCCAAATGTCAAAAAGGGAGCTGGTATCTTATTGCTTCAACCACATATACTTAACAGGCACAGTTCCCGTTCGATAAGTCAAAGGTCACATTTATGAAAGATATTTCTAATTCAACCGTATCATAGCAAATAAGGGGAAAGCAGGTTATCTTGGGCTCGATCTTAATGAAATATTGGATATAGTAACAGTATTAACAGTAAGGGATTTCGGGCATTGAATTCAATCGACTATGCTCGTTATTTTAGAAAAAATTGCCTTAAACCCAAAAACAAATTAGTTCGTGAATTACAATTATCTAAGCAAAGAAGGATACGAGAAGATTGAAAAAGAACTGCGCGATTTAAAAACAAGAGGTCGCAAAGAGGCCGCTAATGATATTGCCGAAGCTCGCGCCAAAGGTGATTTAAGTGAGAATGCCGAATATGATGCTGCGAAGGAGGCTCAGGGCATGCTGGAAAAGAAAATCGCCGAGTTGGAACACACGCTGGCGACGTCACGGATTATCGATGACAAAAATATCGACTCTTCCAAAGTTTACATTCTATCGACGGTAACGATCTTCAACCGGAAAACCTCAAAGGAAATGAAGTATACGATCGTCGCTCCTCAGGAAGCTGATTTCAAGCAAGGAAAAATTTCAAATAAATCACCCATCGGCGAGGCGCTGATGGGTAAAAGTGTGGGAGACGTTGTGGAAGTCAAAGTCCCTGCAGGTAAACTGGAACTGGAAATAAGAAATATAGAACGTAACGGATGAAAATTGCTGTTGTAGGAACCGGCTATGTAGGGCTGGTCACCGGAACCTGTTTTGCAGATTCAGGCAACCAGGTAATCTGCGTTGACAATAATCTGGAAAAAGTTAAAAAACTGCAGAACAGTGAGATCCCGATCTACGAACCGGGGTTAGAGACGTTGTTTGAGAGATCTGTGAGAGAAAAAAGATTAACCTTCACCTCGGATCTCAAGCATGCTGTTGACAATTCAGAGATCATTTTCCTCTGTCTTCCTACCCCCCCTGGGGCCGACGGTCAGGCTGATCTCCAATTTGTTCTGCAAGTTTCCAATGATATTGGCCACATCATTAAAGATTATAAGATCGTCGTCAATAAGAGCACGGTTCCCGTTGGCACGGCGGAGCTGGTCAGAAATACTATTGCTGCGATTACAGATGTTCCGTTCGACGTCGTTTCAAACCCCGAGTTTCTTCGCGAAGGTGTGGCACTCGATGACTTCTTGAAACCGGAACGCGTGGTTATCGGTACCTCAAGCGAGAAAGCCGCAAAAAAGATGCAGATGTTGTACGAACCATTCGTTCGAAGCGGCAATCCGATCATCATTGTGGATGAGAAGAGTTCGGAAATGACCAAATACGCTGCGAACTCGTTCCTTGCAACCAAAATCACGTTCATGAATGAGATCGCCAATCTATGCGAGATCGTGGGTGCAAATGTTGATAACATTCGCCGCGGCATAGGAACGGATTCACGAATCGGCAAACGATTCCTTTTTGCCGGAATTGGTTACGGCGGAAGCTGTTTCCCAAAAGACGTTCAGGCTCTTCACTATACAGCGGGACAAAACGGGTATAACTTCAAAATACTCGAATCGGTCATGGCGGTTAATAACGCACAGAAAGTGACCATCGTCAATAAAATGGATAAGTATTTTGACGGAAAACTCGAAGGTAAGAAAGTTGCGTTGTGGGGACTGGCCTTTAAGCCCGAGACTGACGACGTCCGCGAGGCGCCTGCCCTTTATATTTGTGATGAATTGCTGAACCGTAATGTTCAAATCGTAGCTTACGATCCGGAAGCAACTGAAAACTTCAAGCTGGCGTTAGGTGAAGCGAAAAGCAGCAGAATCGAGTTTGTAAGCGAGGCAACTGATGCTCTCGATGATGCTGATGCTCTTATCATCAGTACTGAATGGAACGAGTTCCGTCGGCCGGATTTTGATCAGTTCCATACCAAGATGAAAAAACCGATTATCTTCGATGGTCGTAACCTTTATGACCTGGAACGCGCAGAAGAAGCCAATGTAACATATATAAGTGTAGGGAGGCCATCCGTAAATGTCTGAACGAAAGAAAACAGTCTTAATAACTGGTGGGGCCGGATTCCTCGGGTCGCACCTGTGTGATCGCTATATGAAAG
>DATFNI010000038.1:0-2016 GCA_035266485.1 Balneolales bacterium | reverse complement strand
ACGAATTAATAAAAGATTTCTTTCCCTTGGAAACCCTAAAACAAATCGACAGGGATGCCATCCGTAATCACCCACAGTGGGCGGACTGGAAGTGGCAGCTTCGCAACCAGATCCGGTCTCTTGAAGAACTGGAGCAGTGGATCAATGTGACAGATGGCGAACGGCGGGCGATAGAAGCCACCAACGGGTTCTTTCGCTGGCGCATAACGCCATATTATGCCTCATTGATGGATCCGAACGATCCGAACTGTCCCATCAGGAAACAGGTCGTTCCATCGATGGATGAGATGGAAGATGACATCGACTTGCTCGCGCTGGATCCTCTTGAGGAACCGGCTCACAGTCCGGTGGAAAATGTGATTCATAATTACCGTGACCGTGTGGCTTTCTGCGTCTCCTCGATCTGTGCCGTCTACTGCCGCTACTGCCTGCGCAAACGCATGGTTGGCGAGGGCGAGAATATGATGAACAAGCAGGGGCTGCAGGAAGGCATCAACTATATCGGGGATCACCCTGAGATCAGGGATGTTTTGCTAACCGGCGGTGATCCACTCACGCTTAGCGACGCCAACCTCGAATGGATCATCAGCCGCCTGAGAGCTATTCCACATGTGGAGATCATCCGGCTTGGTTCCCGCTTCCCGGTCCTGAATCCGTTTCGAATCACTGACGAATTGTGTCGCATAATTTCCGATTATCATCCGGTTTGGTTCAACACGCATTTTAATCATGTTAAAGAAGTTACCCCGGTAGCGGAAAGGTATATCGACAAGCTGCTGCGTGCAGGTTCGCCGGTGGGTAATCAGACCGTTTTGCTCAAAGGGATCAACAACGATGCCGAAACCCTTAAGGCATTGTTCAACAAACTGGTCCGGATACGTGTCCGGCCCTATTATCTCTACCAGGCGCAACTCATTGGCGGAACACGCCACTTCCGTACTACCATCGAGGAAGGTATGAAAATCATGAATCAGCTACGCGGTCGGACCTCGGGCTTTGCTATTCCTCTTTACGTGTTGGACACACCTTATGGGAAGGTACCACTGACACCCAACGGATTTGAAAAGCGTGATGGTGATTTTGTGGTAGTGCAGGCTTATGGCGGTCAGACATGGCGGGAATATAATCCTTTACAGTGAACAGTTAACAATCTGCAGTGCTGAAGCACTTTTACTTGGGATGGATAGGGTGATCCGGCAATTCCAGCAACGCATATAAATGCAAAACGAAGGGCAATCCTATATGCCACAGGTTACAAGCTTGCGATATAAAAGTTGCACTTTCTGTGTCCTGTACCTGTCGAAACGCCCGTACTGCCCGGAGCATCGATCCAGGCTACGTTTGGCAGCAACGATCAACACTTTTGTTTCTCACCGCATAAGAAGAGTGGGAATTAGCCGTTAATCGGCCCCACATTTTTTTCTCATTTTCTTATCTCGAACTGACGTTAAAATACGCCTGCCTCACAATGACAAGATCATGTTCGCCTTGACTGGCTGCTTTACCGACCCGTTTTTATTTCTCAACCAGACTTTTCTCTCTTCGCAGCAATAAATAACTGATCACGCTGCCGGCCAACCCGATGACACCGCCAAGGTAGAAAGCATCAGTTAGTTTAAACAGGTCAGCTATGGCCCCGAAAGCAAGCGGACCAATCACCTGGCCGGCACTCATCGAAGTCGTGAAGGCACCGGTCACCACACCCATTCCATGGATACGTCCCCTTTCCGTCCGAATGGCTATCGCGGAAGCACGTCCGATCGCGCTGAACAATCCCATCATGAGTGTGATAAGGATGAGTAGATAAAAATTGTCAGTCAGAGGGACAAAGAACATCATAACCGGACTCAAAACGGCCCCGCCGAACAATATCTCTTTTCGATGACTTATGAATCGGTCAGCCAGCAGGCCTGCGGGATACTGAATTATTGCCCCTGCTATCATGTAAAACGACAGGACCACTCCTACTTGCGTTTTAGAAAGAGCCATGCTCATAGTCGCCAACAGTGGAAAGAA
>DATFNI010000037.1:0-7450 GCA_035266485.1 Balneolales bacterium | reverse complement strand
GCCAGATTTGCTGCTACCAGTGTTTTTCCCTCGTGTATGTTGGGGCTTGTAATTCCCATCGACAGTTTTATGTGCTTATACTTTTGAGGGAGTTTCGAATAATTGAAAGAATTATAGAAAGACGTCGATATGATCGCCCTGTCCATGTAATTGCTTCTTCCCGGTGCAATGACAACATCTTTGGCTGTTCTTGCCGGGATATTTTGGGTTGTTTGATCCATGCTGTTATAATTTTATTGTCCTGAAATTCCGATTCAGTGTGATCCTTCAGGAATAAAAGCGATGACGGGTTTACCGTAGAGCTCCAGATCTTTGGGACTGCGAATAGTCGTATCCAACATCTCAGCCGCCGCTGCAGTGATGATTCCTATAAGGAGTCCCATCATAAGGCCTCCAACAATAATGAGTTTACGTTTTGGTTTTGATGGCTTGCTGGGTATAATTGCAGGATCAATCACAATAAACTGTTGTTTCCCATTTAACCCGAGTTGATAATTTACCCTGGCCTGTTCCAGCTTTACCTTCATCTTGTTATATAGCCCCTGATAAACCCCGTAATCATCAGCCTGGCTTTGATCCTCACCTTTGGCTAATGAGTTTTCTTCAATTTGGCTAACTATAGTACTTCTTTGGCTTTCCAGCTTGTCTTTATGTTGTGAGAGCGAGTTGATTTTTGTTTTCAGTGCAGGGGGTATCTGACCGGCCAGGTCTGTAATTTGCTGCTTTAGTTGTTTTACGGCAGGATACTTATCAGTGTAGTTCTGTTTGAGAGAGATATATTTTTGAAGAAGAGGCTGCAAATTGGTGCCGTATGGTAAATTATCCAGATCTAGTTTCATCAGGATCGGTACGTCTCCACGTCCGCTTCGAATGGCGCTGTCCAATGAATTCAACAAATCGTATTGTTGTTGTAAGTGCGTCAGATTCGTGGATACTTTGCCGATACTGGTATTTACGCCTTCTAATTGCGATTGAAGTGCGGGATCTTCATCCGGTACGGCATTGACGCGCTTCTTCATTGTTGACAATCGTTCAGCCTTCTTTTTATCAACTATTTTCTTCAGGCGGTTCACTTCATTTTGAAAGAATTTGACTGTTCCAAGGTTTTGATTGTCATCCAGTTCCTGGTTTGATTCAATAAAATGATTGCTCAATAAGTCGACGCCTCGTTTTGCTTTATGGGGATTCTGGTTGACATAGGCGATTGTAAAAATATTTGATTGGTCGAGTTTGGTAGTAATATCTTTTTTAACCTTTTTGATCAGCTCGCCCCGTTCCTCAGCCGTGATTCCTGGTTTTGCCAGATTCAAACTGTCAATAAGCATGTTAATCGAGGTCCTGCTGTATATAATCTGGTTAAAAGAACCCAACTGATTTTTATTCGCCAACTGGACGGCCATCCTGTAACTGATCAAAGGATTCAGAGTCTTAGACTCTTGGGCCAGGATGGTAGTTGATGATTGGTATTGCTTAGGGAGTACATAGGCAATGACTCCGCTGAGTATCGTCACTACTATTGGAATGATGATTAAGAGTTTTTTGCGTCTTTTAGCAATTCCTCTAATCTGGTCAATTCCGTTTTCCTCTTGTTTCATTGAAGTAATCAATGTGTAACTCTGTTTGTTGTACATACTCTTATTTGAGTTGCCTTGTAAGCAACACTAAGGGGTAAGGCAAACCATATGCCAAAATTTGATGGGAAGGTTAAAGCAGAGACGTCCCATCAAAATTTTTACAAGAGGTGAGGCGTGTAAACTGTCTTAATTGGGCAATCAGAGTAGTTTCTGTTCAATGACATGTAATCTGAGGAGGAGGTATAAATAGCACCGCATTTATAAATTCAAGCAAAGTCATCCAGAATCACAAAGCCGGTAGATTGTAGTGAGATGGCAATTTGACACTATTTTACACACATATGGTCTCATGACCCTGTGAATTTTTTTTACAATCCCGCCTGAATAGATGTAACGCACATCTCACACCGAGAAGGCCATATTCTTTGAAAAGAGAGAACTCCAATTTCCGTCATTTAGGGATGATTCAATGAAATTTTAATGGATTCAACCCTTCAAACCCATCTTTAAGACGACTTGATACCTTAATCAATATGAATAAATGATGAACCGATTATCGGCCTGATTTGCTTATTAAACCCGTTTCCCAAGCTTTGGCATACTAATTGTCACTAACGGGGATGTACGTGAATTTTAAATCGAAACTGTATGAAACAAGAAAGCTATCGATACCACCGGATTTCTATTCTATTATGTGTTCTGGTTGGTTCTGTACTTATATCCGGTTGCACTGCAAGCAGAGAAAGCGCCACAAACTCGGCCATTTCAAAGGCTCAGGCACTGAATGTGAATCGAAACGAAAACAACTACGTCATACAACCAGGTGATCAGGTTACAGTTACAGTCTGGAATCACGATCAGTTCAATATAAATCAGGTTGTTTCGAGTGATGGCACTATTGCTTATCCATTGCTGGGTGAGGTAAAAGCGCAAGGGCTTAAAAAGGCCGAATTAATTGCTCTGCTGAAAAAAAAGCTGGCAAACTACATCAAGGGAAGTATCAATCTCACCGTTTCCATTTCCAGACCTAATGATAAAGAAGTCAGTGTACTTGGCTCCGTAAGTAAGCCAGCCAATTATCCAATGGACAAATCCACTTCAATCCTTAGGATCCTGGCAGACGCGGGAGGCCCCAGCAGCAATGCCGATTTGAAACATATCCAGGTACTTCGTCCCGGACGTGTACCGAATCGTGTTAGCATAAATCTTACTGATTATTTCACAACGGATTCTGGTCAGAATATCTCTGATCCTCCTTATCAGGTTGCGCCGGGGGATATCATCTATATCCCAAAGTCGGATAATGTGGTACGTGATCTGTCAGGCTTCATGCGTGACGCCGTCATTTTGTTCGGAGTATTCAGGGTTTTCAATTAAGGGATTTGGAACAGGTATATCATGAAAACTCATTACCTCAAAACATTAAAACTGCTTTTTATTGTTGGCGCCACAGCTTTTTTTGTGCTGGCCGCATGGGAGTCTTTGTATGCGCAGAGTATAACTGGTATCCCGGATACCACTCGAAGTGCAGATATCACAAGTATTCATTCCAACGCGTTAGGAATGAGCGGGGTGGCACTGGCATACAGACCGTCGAATATGTATGCGAATCCAGCCACCCTGTCTTTTTTGGTCCATCCAATGAGCCTCACTTTCGACCACTATTATGATGCCTCCAATGCGATACAGTTTGAAAATGTGTCTTCGATCATTGTTAATACTGCTAACCAATCGGCAGCAGTAGGCCTAAGCTTTCGCAACGCAGGTTACGGCAGCCTGGAAAAGGGACTCGGGTTTTTTCCGTCATCACAATCAGCCTTCAGGTTCAAAGAGCTGGATTTGACGATAGGGTACAGCGTGAAAGTGGCCCATACCCTGTCTCTTGGAGCACTGTTTCAGGCCAATAATGGGATGACAACAAGTGGTGTTTCAGGTAGTGATCAACAGTTGACCGGATCTTTTGGTCTGGGTCTTATCTACTCTCCCACACCCGGCATCAGATATGGACTGGCTCTGAGAGGCATTGGAAGGAATCTGTCTTATACGAGTCAAAATAACGTAACCCAGGTATCGACTGTGGAAAGGCATCAGGAGCTGGCATTCGGTATAACCATGCGGTATCCCTACACATCTCTGGATCATCATCCATATGTGACCCTGACCGCTTCAAATGAGAAGATATTTCGGGAGCATGGCCTATGGTATAAAGCAGGCCTGGAAGTATTGCCAATCCAGGAATTGGGATTGAGAGTCGGTTATGCTTACAGTCCTGGTTTCAAAGGCATTACGGTCGGATTGGGATTGAATTTTCAAGCTTTTTCAATCGATTACGCTCTCTCGCCTAACCCCGGTTCATCCCATCAGTTTCAACAACTGGCGGTATCCATCAACCTGAATGCCCTCTGATATGAGACATAAAAAAAATCACATGTTAAATAACCCGGTTTGTATAAATAATAGCAACCGGCAAGAGATCAAGATCTATTAAAATGTAACCACCTGAATATCATAAAATTATACACCAATGATTCTGACATTCGGCATCTTCATATTGGCCTTTTTACTGTCTTTATTACTAACTCCTCTGGTTATGCAACTTGCTTTCCAAATAGGAGCTATTGACAAACCGAATCACAGGAAGATTCACACAAAAACGATGCCCCGTATGGGAGGGATGGCAGTTTTTGTGAGTTTTGCAATATGCATGATCTTATTAAGTGCGGATTATAAACCATTCTATGTCCTTGTGGCACAACATACTCTTACTACCGTTCTTGTTGTATCAGCCTTTCTGATCCTTTTTTTACTTGGCATTTGGGATGACATTAATGAGTTAAAACCCGGGCTGAAATTCTTCGTTCAATGGTTAGCTGCAACCCTCATCTACATTGCGGGATTTCATCTCAGTAATTCGATCATACCGTTAAATTTCGGTATCTACCAACCATTGCTGAATTACCCGCTGACCATTTTGTGGATTATTGGCATAACCAATGCTTTCAATTTGATCGACGGTCTGGATGGCCTCGCTGCGGGGATCGGATCGATAGCCGCGATAACTATAGGGGTTATATCTTTTATATATGGAGATTATCTGACTACTCTGACAGCTCTCGTCTTTGCAGGTGCCGTACTGGGATTTCTGGGATACAATTTCAATCCCGCTGAGATTTTTCTCGGTGATTCTGGCAGTCTGTTTATAGGTTTTCTACTCGCACTACTTTCACTCAGAAACTTTTCAAGATCCTCGACAATATACTCCCTTTTTATACCACTGATTGCACTTGGGCTGCCGGTTCTGGATACCCTTGTTTCGATGCTTCGCCGGTTTATCAAATCCTATCTTCCGGAAGAATTGCAGAAAAGAGAGGCTCCATCACTAAAGGAGACTTTGTACAGAATTTTTTTGCCGGATAAGTCACACATCCATCACCAGTTGTTGACTCGCGGGCTTTCTCATAAAGGCACTGTCATTACATTATATGCCGTTTCGATAATTTATGGTATCGGTGCCGTTCTCATCTCATATTTCCACACACGACAAATAAGTGTTGCAGTTTCATTTTTCTTGTTGACCATCACACTGGCAGGATTGCATCAACTTCGATATCGTGAGATCGCCATATTCAGAAATGGCTTTTTTATTCCTCTGCTCGAACGATTGCTTATAAATCACAGGCTCATCAATCGCTTGCTGGACATATTATTTATTGCTGGTTCATATGTTGGGGCATTGCTCCTGGTAAAGGGTTCTTATGATAAATTAGCCGTATTTCAAGTGAATCAGTTTTACTTAGAAATGCTTGTAATATGCATCATACAGATATCAATAATTTCAATAAGCGGATTATATAAGGAATCGATCCGGCAGATCGGTATTGGTGATATTGTACAGATCTTGAAATGGGTTACAATCGCCATAGTAGCCAGCTTTTTGGCCGACATCCTCATGAACCCGGGTTTTATGCAATCCCTGAGTTTATCATTCTGGCTGTTGGATTACTATTTCGTAGTGACCTCGGTTTTGGGATTGCGCATTGCTCACCCCGTTTTAAAATATCTGTTTGAACGTTACAGGACAGATCAGAAACTGAGGGTACTTATTTATGGAGCAGATAAAAAGGGGCTTCTGGCTCTTCATAACATACTTACCAATCATTCTGCGCAAATGACCCCGGTAGGTTTTTTGGATGAGGATCCCGAATTGGAGGGATACCTGGCGGATGGATATCCCATTTTCGGGGGACACTGGAAGCTGCAGCGTTTACTGAAGACCCATAAGATCAACCAGATACTCATCACTTCAGAATCTATAAAACCTGTTGTGTTCGAAAGGATTGAGGCTATAGCCCGGAAACATGGGGCGAAAGTTCAGCTCTTCCATATCTATACAGAAGACATTAAAACCGATTCCGGAGAATATCCACCAATACCTGCACTGGACAGCGGCATATATGCTTAAACCCAAGAAGTCCATAGTGCTGATCATCTTGAGCTCATTTATATGTTGGGCATGTAAATCTACGCAAACGATGGAAAAATCAGGTCACTTGGTAAAGAACGTGCATTTTTCGACTAGCGATAACAAAGTGTGGATTTTTTACGATTTGCAGGGTGAAAAGAAGACAACTTATCAGATTCAATTACTGGCATCTACGAATGGGGGTAAGACCTATACCATTTCACCGACAAACGTAACAGGTGATATCGGACGAGACGTAAAGGCAGGTAAAAACAAGGAAATTATCTGGCATATCATGGAAGATTATCCAGACGGATTACAAGGATCGGATTTTCAGTTTCTTATAAAAGCTCATAAAGAGATTCCAGCCATTAATCACCAGCTTTTAAAATATGCGGCTATTGGAGTTGCTGCAATTGGTGTTGGCGTAGCACTGATTTTATTACTCAACGGTTCCAATAGTTCGGGAGGTTCGGGAGGATTTCCACTTCCACCACCGCGACCTGCAAATTAATCACATTAGGTTTTTATGATCAATTGATGATACGAAGTCTGTTCGCATATTGTTTGTTTATAGCATTTCTGGTGCCACAGACCGGTTTTGCACAACCGGCACTCGCATCCCCATCAAACGGGGCAACAAATCAACCCACCTCCCTTACACTAAGTTGGAATAGTGTAGCCTTAGCTTCGAGCTATGAGGTCCAGGTTTCTGTAAAAAGTGATTTTTCCAGTACCTTGATCGACAAATCTACCTCAAGCACCTCATTGGCGATCAGTGGGTTGTCAAATAGTACCACTTACTATTGGCGTGTTCGAAGTTCTACTCTGGGTGTTTCCGGTTCGTGGTCGACAACCTGGAGTTTTACCACACAGGCGAGCTCTCCCTCCCCGCCATCAACCCCAACATTGGCCTCGCCCGCAAACGGAGCCAGCGGAATGTCTTCCTCACCAACACTTCAATGGAACGGTGCGAGCGGGGCCACCTCTTATCACGAGCAGGTAGCCACCACGAGTGGGTTCACCAGTCCGGTGAGTGATCAGAGCGGGATTTCCGGGACTTCCTACCAGGTCAGCGGGCTGTCGAACAGCACCACCTATTACTGGCGGGTGCAGGCAGTCAACAGTGCCGGATCCAGTTCGTGGTCGACAACCTGGAGTTTTACCACACAGGCGAGCTCTCCCTCCCCGCCATCAACCCCAACATTGGCCTCGCCCGCAAACGGAGCCAGCGGAGCCTCTCCCTCACCTGTGCTTCAATGGAACGGTGCGAGCGGGGCCACTTCATATCACGAGCAGGTAGCCACCACGAGTGGGTTCACCAGTCCGGTGAGTGATCAGAGCGGGATTTCCGGGACTTCCTACCAGGTCAGCGGGCTGTCGAACAGCACCACCTATTACTGGCGGGTGCAGG